>CAXTDG010000014.1:0-18620 GCA_964242675.1 uncultured Chitinophagaceae bacterium | reverse complement strand
GTATTACAAAGAAGGTAGCCACGTTCCAAACAGCGCCTACCAGGCCGGTTATAATTTTACCCAGGAAGCCAACGTTTTCCTGAATCACTTTCAAAACAGTGCCCACCGTAGCAGCTAGTAATGCCCAGGAAAAAATGGTACCAATACGGCTGAAACTATACCGGATGCCTTCCTTCATGGTTACTTCCTGCCCTTTGAAATACAGGTGCGTACAATGCACCAGCGCCATGTTGAAAAACACAATGACAAAATAGTTGACTACATAAAAACAGAAGAGCATGAGGTAATACGTGGTATTACCATTGTCAGTATCAAGGCCATCTACATCCCACCCGGCAGCAGCCATAATGCCTACTACAAAAGAGGCCATTACCAGCAGTAGCGATATACCAGAGAGAACAGGGAACAGCACCAGTTGCTTGTTTTCCCGCAGTACGGAAAAGCTGTTTTTGAAAATGGTAAAACCATTGGACAGCTTGGAAAAGAAATTCATGCAGTAGGTTTTAAGGGTTTAAAAATTAGAAAATGAATGTAGGCGTTTATTGAATTCTGATATTAGCAATACAAATTATTTTTCTTGCTTAAAAATAAAAGCGCCGTTTCACTTTAAAAAGGAAACGACGCTTTCAGTATTTTTAAAAGTTGATTAGTTTCTCAACCGATCGACGCTTTTAATGAGTTTGTTATCGGCACTGATACCCCGCCAGGCCAGTATTAAAAACACAAGGATAATAATGGGTAACACACTGGCAATTTTGTAGCCGCCAGACAGGAAATTATTTTCGCCACCAAACCGGGAGCTATAAACGTAAGTGAGTATGCCTAGCCCTATATCCAGCAAAATAGACAGCCATACCAGTTTGCCTTGTGTTGAGCGGTTTTTGTAAAGAAAAATAGCCATGAATGGAAGAAGGGCTACCAACCCGGCCACCAGCATTAATAAAAAATATTTATTGGCTCTTAGTTCTATTACAAGTCCGGCTGGGTTGGTGCCGCCATAGAATGGTAATATAAACATAAGCACCGCACAGGCTGCTGCCAGCAGCAGCCATACGCTTTGTATCCGTTGAATCATCTGATTTTTGATTTAGGAATTATGATTTTGAGTTGCTGCTTTTTCAACTTACTAATTCTATGCTGGAAAAGGCTTGGGGTAAAGTTCACCCGTTTACGAGTTCACCTGTTCACTTGTTCTGCTATATAGTCATGGATGCTATGATTCCAGCATTGTTCATTGTTCACTATTCATTGTTCATTTACCACACCATTCACTATCCCAGTTCCGGGTATAGCGGAAAGCTCAGCATCTTTTCATTGATCTGTGCCTTTACGCTACTAATAACGGCGGCATCATCTGCATTCATCAGCACCTTGTCAATAACATCGGCTACAAACTGCATGTCCGCTTCCACCATATTGCGGGTAGTAATGGCGGGTACGCCCACCCGAATACCACTGGTTACAAACGCACTTTTATCGTCGTAGGGTACCATGTTTTTATTTAGGGTAATGTCGGCCTGGCCCAGCACCTGTTCTGCTTTTTTACCGCTGATATTTTTGTTGCGTAGGTCTATCAGCATCAGGTGATTGTCCGTGCCACCACTAATGAGGTTGTAGCCCTTCTCTACAAAAGCCTTCGCCAGCGCTTGTGCATTTTTCTGTACGCCTTCCTGGTAGCGGGTAAAATCATCGCTCAAAATTTCGGCAAACGAAACCGCCTTCGCCGCAATCACATGCTCCAACGGACCACCCTGCGTACCGGGGAACACCGCCATATCCAGCAGGTTGCTCATCATCCGCAGGTTGCCTTTATTATCCTTCAGTCCAAATGGGTTTTCTACATCCTGCTTCATCATAATCATACCACCACGAGGGCCACGCAGGGTTTTGTGGGTAGTGGTCGTTACCACATGGCAATGCTCAAATGGACTGCTCAATACTTTCTTAGCTATCAACCCGGCAGGGTGAGCAATGTCAGCCAGCACCAGCGCCCCTACTTCATCAGCCACCCGGCGGATACGGGCATAATCCCAATCCCGGCTATAAGCACTGGCTCCGCAAATAATCAGTTTAGGTTTTTCGGTACGGGCCTTTTCTTCCAGCATTTCGTAATCTACCAAGCCTTCCTCACGGGTAACGCCATAGAAAACCGGCTTGTAAATTTTGCCGCTGAAGTTTACCGGGCTGCCATGCGTCAGGTGTCCACCCATGCTTAGGTCAAGCCCCAGGATAGTATCGCCGGGTTGAAGCAAAGCCAGCAGTACAGCTGCATTGGCTTGTGCACCACTGTGGGGTTGCACGTTAGCATACTCTACTCCGAATATTTCTTTAGCCCGGTCAATGGCTAGCTGCTCTATCTCATCAATTACTTCGCAGCCACCGTAGTAGCGGCGGCCGGGGTAGCCCTCAGCATACTTATTGGTCGCCACGCTGCCCATGGCATTTATTACATCCAGGCTGGTAAAATTTTCGCTGGCTATCAATTCCAGGCCACGGCGCTGGCGTTGCAATTCTTTATTGAGTAAGCCAAAAATGGCATCTTTCATACGTCCTGATTTTGCGGCAAATATAGCGGCATACACAAAAGGCAGAAGCGGCAATACTATTGTTCTAACCTAAACTGGGCTGATAGCAAATCCGGGGATCATCAATGCATAATGAATGAGTGGTTATTTGTCCCTTCACTTACCTTCCCGCTGCAATTAGCAGCAAATGAACACAGCAGTAGCAGAACTCGTCCTTTCGCCGGTAGTAAACTTTGCCATGCAGCAAAACCATGTGCCCGTGGTACGCAGCCTGGTTGTAGAAAATACGAGTGAAAAGGATTGGCAAAATATAGAAGTTGGTATAACGATAGAACCGGTAGTAGCTACCAATTGGAGCAAGCATATTGATAGCCTGGCCAAAGGGGCTAAATGGGAGGAAAATACCATCTGGCTGAATCTGTCTGCGAAATATTTATCAGAATTAACCGAACGGGTAGCAGGTAGCCTTACGCTCACCGTTACCGCTGATAAGGAAATCGTTTTTCAACAGCATTATTCTATTGATATTCTGGCGTACGACCAATGGAATGGCGCTGCTATTTTGCCTGAAATGCTGGCGGCTTTTGTAACGCCTAATCACCCCGAAATTCCGAAGATTATTCGTCGGGCTTCCGCCATTTTAGAAGGTTGGACCGGCAACCCTTCTTTTGATGAATACCAGAGCCGCAACCCGGACAGAGTTCGCAAGCAAATAGCCGCTATTTATGAAGCCATTTCCGAACTTCAAATCATTTACTGCGCCGCCCCAGCAAGCTTCGAAGAAACTGGTCAGCGTATTCGTTTAGCTGATGCTATTCTTACGCAAGGCTTAGCCAATTGCCTCGACCTTTCTTTGCTCTATGCTGCTTGCCTCGAAGCGGTTCGGTTACGGCCCATTATTATCATTGTAAAAGGCCATGCATTTGCCGGTTCCTGGCTCATTGAAGAAAGCTTTGCCGATGCCGTGAATGACGATTTATCACTGCTGACAAAGCGAATGGCCGAAGGCATAAATGAGATTGCTTTGGTAGAAGCTACCTGCATGAATAAAGGCAATGGTGCTTCATTTACCGATGCAGAAAAAAGTGCTACGAAGCACCTGACAGATACTTCTCAATTCTATCTTTTCTTGGATGTGCAGCGGGCTCGCTATGGTAGCATTCGGCCCCTACCGCTACGCATTGCTACGGCAAATGGCTGGGAAATTTTAGAAGAAAAAAATGAGGAAAGAAGAAATGCAGCGCCAGGTGAATTAGCGCCTACAATGCAGGTGAGTTATGATGGAAAAACAGCCGTTACCAAACAGCAATTATGGGAGCGAAAATTGCTTGACCTGACGCTGCGAAATAACCTGCTGAATCTTCGCATTACCAAAAGCACCATTCAGTTCATTACTATCAACCCTGCAAAGCTGGAAGATGCGCTGGCGAATGGTGATGAATTTAGTGTAATGCCCAAGCCATCTGATTGGGAAAATCCTTTGCGACAAGCCAACTTATATGCGGCAATTCATACCACTGATCCTATTTCGGAATTAGTGAATCATGAACTGGCACAACGTCGTTTACGTACCTATTTGCCGCAGGCGGAATTAGATGCTGGCATTACCAATTTGTATCGCAGCAGTAGGCAGGCTTTGGAAGAAAATGGTGCGAATACTTTGTACATCGCACTGGGTTTTTTAAAATGGTTTGAAACTGCTGCCAGTGAGCGGGCTTTATACGCCCCCATTCTTTTAATCCCGGTAGAAATAGTGCGGAAATCTGCACAGCGGGGCTATGTTATTCGCAGTAGGGAAGAGGAAACGATGATGAACATTACGCTGCTGGAAAAACTGCGACAGGATTTCGGCATAAGCATTTCCAGCCTCGATATTTTACCCCGTGATGAAAGCGGTATTGATGTAAAGGCGGTGTTCAATATGATGCGTCACGGTGTAATGGGTCAGGCCCGCTGGGATGTAGAAGAGCAGGCACTTTTAGGCACTTTCTCTTTCAGTAAATTCATTTTGTGGAATGACATCCATAACAATTCAGATGAGCTTCGGCAGAATAAAATTGTAGCCAGTTTAATAGCCGGCAAACTGGAATGGCAACCGGATGAAGAAGTGGAAATGCTGAATTCAGATGCCAGTGTTAAACCGGCTGAATTAGCCCTGCCGATCAGCACCGATTCGTCGCAACTGGAAGCCATTATTTCTTCCGGCCAGGGCAAAAGTTTTGTGCTGCATGGTCCGCCGGGTACAGGTAAATCACAGACCATCACCAACATCATTGCCAATGCTTTGTATGCAGGTAAAAAGGTGTTATTTGTAGCGGCTAAAAAAGCAGCCTTGGATGTGGTAGAGAGTCGCTTAGATGCGATTGGCTTAGCACCGTTTTGTTTGGAATTGCACAGCAATAAAGCAAAAAAATCTGCCGTACTGGAGCAGTTGCGAAATGCTACAGAAGTAGTAAAAAAATCAGCGCCAGAAAATTACGCTACTGAATCAGAACGCTTGTTTGCATTGCGGGCTGAATTGAATAATTATGTGCAGGCATTGCATCAAAAAAAATCATTCGGTTTTTCATTGTATGATGCTATTAGTCAGTATAGTCGGCTGCAAACACCGGTCGGTACCGAAGGTCAGACCGTTGTGGCCGAACCGCAGCAAATTTCCAATCCTAAACAAAATTCAAACAGCAGTCATAAATCATTTCTTCACGAAGATGAACAAGTAAAATTCAGCAACACAACCATCAGTGTGCTTACTGAAAAAGATATTGTTATTTGGAATGATGTAGTAGAAGAAATAGTTGCTGCCGGCAAACTAATTGGCACTCCTTTCAATCATCCGTTACAAGGCATTTCGCTAACGCAATTTTCACTACAAGCAAAGGAACAGGCAACTGTTTTATTAAAAGAATACAATGCGGTTTTACAGGAATTAGAAACCGCTATTCCACATGTAGCAAGTGTTTTAAAACTAGCACAACCCATCACCACCCGAGAACAAACTGCTATGCTGGCAACCTTGGCCGAAGCGGTCTTGCGATTGCCCGACACGCCGCCTTCCATGCTACAGGTAGATGCACTGGAACAAACACTGACGCAGGTAAAAGAAGTAGCAGCGCATGGCAAGCGGAGAAATGCGTTGCGGGAGAATTTGTTGCGACAGTTTACTGCTTCCATTCTATCCATCAATGCAGAAGGGTTGCTGGCGCAATGGAATGCCGTTTCCAACAAATGGTTTTTACCCAAATGGTTGGGCCAACGAAAACTTTTAAAGCAATTGGTGCCCTATGCAAAATCTGGTGCTATTGATAAAACGCAGGTGCCAACATTCTTGCAGGAAATCATTGATTTGAATGAGGAACAAGCAGCTATTGATAAGGCAAATTATTTACCCCAAACGGCGGGCTATTTATGGAATAGCGGCGATCCGGATTGGGATAAATTAACGGCCACCAGTAACGAAGTTATAGTGCTGAATAGAGTAGCTGCAACTATTGTTGGTCCAACAGGTACAAGGGCCTGGCGAATAGCATTGGCAAAGGAATTTGAAGAAGGTAGTGGCCTCTATTCTTCTGCTCATAGTGCCGTGCTGGAAAAGCTTGGAAGGTTGAATAGAAGAGCTTCTCAATTAGAAACGGAACTAAAGCAATTGCTAGGCATTGAAAAGGAAATCGAATATTCTAATAATTGGGTTAATAAAGCCATTACGCAATCAGATAAATGGGTGCAAAATATCGATGGTCTAAAGAGTTGGACTGCTTGGACAAACATAAAGGAAAAAGCAATTAACACAGGATTGTCACCACTAATTAGTAGCTATGAAAATGGGCAGGTAAAAACAGAAGATATCAGTCTGCAATATCAAAAAGGTCTGTACCGTTCCGCTGCCGATTATATTATCAATCAAAATCCACAACTGGCTAGTTTTAATGGCGATTTGTTTGAAGAAAAAATAAAACGTTTCAAAACCATTAGCCGACAATTTGAGCAGCTAATGAAAGACGAATTATATGCAAGATTAGCTGCCAATATTCCATCGTTTACACAGGAAGCATCGCTGAGTTCAGAGATAGGTATTTTGCAAAAGAATTTACGCAATAACGGTCGGGCAACGAGTATCAGAAGATTATTTGATTCTATTCCCAACCTGCTGCCACGCCTTACGCCTTGTATGTTGATGAGTCCTATTTCGGTAGCGCAATATTTTGATACCGGCAAAACACATTTCGACCTGGTGATATTCGATGAAGCTTCGCAAATGCCTACTTGTGAAGCCGTTGGTGCTATTGCCCGTGGTACCAGTTTAATTGTGGTGGGCGACCCCAAACAGATGCCGCCGACTTCTTTTTTTAGCACCAATAATGTGGATGAAGAAAATATTGAACAGGAAGATTTGGAAAGCATTCTGGATGATTGCCTGGCACTGTCGATGCCATCAAAATATTTGCTGTGGCACTACCGCAGCAAGCACGAAAGTCTGATTGCTTTTAGCAATGCAAAGTATTACGATAATAAACTGTTGACCTTCCCTTCCACCGATGATATTACCACTAAAGTAACGGCAGTGCATGTGCCGGGTTATTATGATAAAGGCAAGACAAGACAGAATGCTTTTGAAGCGAAAGCTATTGTTGCGGAAGTAGTAAAACGATTGAGCGACCCTGAGTTATCGAAGCGAAGTATTGGTATTGTGACCTTTAGTGTAGTACAGCAAAACTTAGTGGAAGATTTGCTGTATGAAGAATTTGCCAAAGCGCCGCATCTGGAAAAATTGGTATTGGAAAGTGCTGAACCACTGTTTATAAAAAACCTGGAAAATGTGCAGGGGGATGAGCGAGATGTGATTTTATTTTCCGTTTGTTATGGGCCAGATGAACAAGGTAAGGTGAGCTTAAATTTTGGCCCCATCAATCGCACTGGTGGTTGGCGCAGATTGAACGTTGCGGTAAGCCGTGCCCGCTATGAAATGAAGGTGTTTGCTACGCTGAAATCTGATCAGATTGATTTAGCTCGCAGTTCATCTGATGGTGTAGCTGGATTGAAGTCTTTTCTTGCTTATGCAGAGAAAGGGAAGAGTGCTTTACCTGCAAAAATTACGCAGCAAAGCAACAGCAATCATTCACTGGAAAATGTAATTGCAGCCGCTATTCGCAGCAAGGGTTATGAGGTACATACGGCCATTGGTACATCGGCTTATAAAATTGATATTGGTATCATTAACCCCGAAAATAAGAGCCAGTATTTACTAGGAATTATCTGTGATGGAAAAGGCTACAGTGCCGCCAAAACTGCCCGTGATAGAGAAATGGTTCAGCCAGATGTATTGAGTGCATTAGGTTGGAATATTCATAAGGTTTGGAGTGCGGAATGGTGGGAAAATTCGGAGAAAGTATTGGCGAATATTGAAGCGGCTATTGCAGAAGCGAAAAAGAAAAAAACGACACCACCAAAAGCTGCAACTTTTACAGAAAAACCTAAGCAAGAGCTGATTAATAAAGCTGTTGAACCTGCTCAGCTAGCGAAGCAGGAAGTAGTTGTTACGCAGTATGAATTGTGCCAGCTACCACAAGTGAAAAACAGTTCGGCCGGAAGCTTTTTGCAACCCGAAAATAAAGCCATCGTTATGCGGCAAATGAAAGATGTGCTAAATATAGAATCGCCCATTAGTAAAGATTTGCTGTATCGCAGGGTACTTAGTGCCTGGGGCACCCCACGAATGGGTAGTCGGATTGCTTCCTATTTCGATGGTTTGTTATCCCAGATCCATTACCTGCAATCTCAGTCCGACACCAGCATTTTTTTATGGAATATAACGCAACAACCTGAGCAATATGCTGGCTATAGAATTGCTAAAAGCGATGCTCAGAAAAGAGATGCAGAAGACCTGCCGCCAGAAGAGATTGCTAATGCAGTAAAAGCTATTTTGAAACAGCAAATCAGCTTGCCTACTGCAGATTTGATTCGGGAAACCGCTAAGCTGTTTGGCTTCTCCAGAATGGGCGGAAACGTAGAAATGGCAATCCAAAAAGGCATTGAGTTGGCAGCAGAAAAAGGGTTTGTAACAGTGGGAAATGAAAGGGTGGCATTTAAGGGATAAGACTCTGCTGTACAACTAATGCTCCGCTAATAGTGCCTCATACACTTCGGCTTCTTTTTGCAGTGCTGCTATTTTAGCTTCTATCAATGCCTGCTCGTATCGGCCACTTTTCATTAGCTTGTATCGGGCCTCGTAGCGGCGGCTATTGTACCAGCGTTGCCTGGTATTGTCCATTTCCTCTTCTTCTTTTTCCAAAGCGTCCACCAGTTGTAGCAGGCGGACTGCTTGCTGCACTTCCGTTTTCATACGAGGCAAGCGGTTTTGCAGCGGAATACAACGGGTACGACACAAAACTGCTGCCTGTTGTAGCTGCTCCTTTTCTTCAGCAGACAAGGTAGGTGGGGCGGGCGGTGGTGGTAGCTTTACCAGTTGCAGCATTAGGTTCCCGAATTTACCACCTGCTTCATTCAATAATAGGCGGGTACCGGCCAGGTGATGACTAAGGCTGCTTTGTTTGGCTCCAATGTAAAGAGCCAGCGCCTGTTGGCTGAGGCCGGTTTGGTCGTAGATAATTCCGGCATCCGCATTTTTCTTCTTCCGCTTCATAGGTGAGTTGTAATTATAAGTTTGTAATTATAAAAATAATTGCAGAAAGATAATTACAAGTGAGGTGTAATTATGAGGTTGAGATTAAAAAGATAATTACAGGGGGATAATTGCAGGAAGGGTTATCAATTTGCTGGTATTTAAGTTTACTTTCAAAACTCTTTAAAAAGGTTTTGACCTCTTTTTATTTCGCTGAATAGCTTACCTATTATGATAGAAAAACAGTTAGAGGATATTGCCTACCAGTTAAAAACAAACAAAGACGACGGCCAGCCTGGAGCGATAGTATTCTTAGGTGCTGGTGTGTCTGTAACGGCAGGTATTCCACAAGCCGGAAAAATTGCGGAGGAAATTTTGGAGAAGTTTAAAGATGCACCTGAGATTAAAAAGCTCCCGCCCGATAAGCAGACTTATGTCGAACTCATGTCTTGCCTTACATCAGCGCAACGAAAAAAACTGCTCAAATCTTATATTGATAATGCACGAATCAATGTCGCTCATATTTATTTGGCTCAGCTAATGCAGCAGGGATATATTGACTATATCGTGACCGTCAATTTTGATAATCTTACGCTCCGTGCTTTATCGCTTTTCAATGAATTTCCTGCTACTTACGATATTTCTATTCTAAACGATATCACTACTTCATCGCTTGATAGGCCTGCAGTAATATTTATGCACGGGCAGCATCATGGTTTATGGCAGTTGAATACAGTTGGAGAAATGGGAAAAATCGATGCAACCGCTCCTGTTATTTTTAATAAAATAGCACAAGGGCGTACCTGGATAGTAATAGGCTACGGTGCAACAGATCCGGTATTTGACCATTTAATAAAACAAGGCCGTTTTGTAGATCAATTATTCTGGATAAGTTATAACAATCATGACCCTGCGGTGCACATTAAAGAGAAACTTTTAGATAGGCTAAATACAGATGCTTATTGTGTGAAAGGCTACGATGCAGATTCTTTTTTCCTTCGGCTGAACACAGCCTTAAAGTTACCTCGTCCTGATATTTTAGACAGGCCATTTTCTCATCTGAAAAAACTACAAGGAAGTGTGGTAGATGTACAACACGATAAAAACTTAAAAGATGTTCATGAAAGAATGAAAATTACAGGTAAATGGATACAGGATGCTATAGAAAAATATGAATCAAATAAAGAACAACAAGATAAAGATGCTATATCCCAAAGCGACATTCAAGTTGATCAATTGCGGCTGGATTTGATCAATAGAATCGTAGAAAGGAATTTTGAGCAGATTAACGATCTTGAGAAAAAAATCAGCGGCAGTAATGATCCTAATACTTATACAGATTTGCTTTCTACATTTTATAATAATTGGGGCAACTCTTTAATTAATCTTGCTAAGAAAAAAACTGGAGCAGAAGCTGAAGCGTTGTACTTGCAAGCATTTAGTAAATACCAACGAGCAATAGAACTTAAATCAGACATTACTGAACCATTTAGTAACTGGGGTAGTGCATTACATAATTTTGCCAAAGCAAAAACTGGAGCAGAAGCAGAAGTATTATACCAACAAGCATTTAGTAAATACCAACGAGCAATAGAACTTAAGCCAAATAATAGTAATGCCTTTTATAATTGGGCTAACTCCCTAATTAGTTATGCTAAAACAAAAACTGGAGCTGGTTCAGAAAAATTATATCAGCTAGCATTTAGTAAATACCAGAAAGCAATAGAACTTCAACCAGATATTATTGAAGCCTTCAATAATTGGGGTAGTGCATTAATCAATCTTGCTAAAGCAGAATCAGGTACAAAAAGAATAGAGTTATTAAAAGAAGCAAGAAACAAATTGGAAGAGGTATATCGATTGGGAGGTAGCTCCTATAATCTTGCCTGTATTCATGCACTATTAGGTAATACTTATGATGCTTTGATGTATTTAAAGAAAGCACTGACTAACAGAAATATTACTGTAGAGCATGTAGAGGCAGATTCCGATTGGGAGAACTTTTCAGATAAAGAGGCACTCATGTCGTTATTAAGGAATTTTAAATAGCGAAACTTAAAGTGATAGCTAAGTCTCTATTTCTAAAATGTTTTACTCGCCTCCCTATCTCAAATGCCAAATAAAATTTTCTATTTCTCCATCTTTACACCTCCTCATTTCACTATATGAAAAAACTCCTATCTATTCTTTTCCTTAGCCTGGTATTTATTTCCAGCTTTGCACAACTCGGGCCCACTAAAGGCACTATTACCTCTAATGGTGCAAGAGCAGCCAATATAGATGAAGGACGGTTGGCCAGGATTGATACACTCATGCAGGAATATTTATCGAATCAATGGATAGGTGGCGCTACGGCCATTGTAGTTCGCAACGGCAATATTGTGTACTACAAAGCTTTTGGCGGCAACATTACCAGCAGTGGCAGGCAACTGATAAAGCAAGATGCCATTTTCCGTATTGCGTCGCAAACCAAAGCCATTACTAGTGTAGGTGTGATGATGCTGCTGGAAGAAGGCAAGCTGCGGCTGGACGATGCGGTATCGAAGTACATTCCTGAGTTTAAAAACCCGAAGGTGGTAGATAAGTACAATGCTACCGATACTACCTATACTACGGTACCAGCCAAGCGGGAAATTACTATCCGGGACTTGCTGACACATACTTCCGGCATTGGCTATGCCCAGATTGGGTCGCCCCAAATGAATGCTATTTACTACAAAGCAGGCGTAGTAGGCGGCATTGGCGTAAGCAAGATTGTACTGGGTGATAAAATGAAAATATTAGGCAGTCTGCCGCTAGTGCATCAGCCCGGCGAAAAATGGACGTATGGCCTCAACAATGATCTGTTGGGCTACCTCATAGAAATAATTAGTGGACAGCCACTCGACCAGTTTTTTGCCAAACGTATTTTCGAACCGCTGGGTATGAAGGATACTTACTTCTATCTGCCAGCAGCTAAGCGGCAGCGGCTGGCTACTTTGTACACGGAAGATAAAGAAGGCAAAGTGGTGAAAGCGCCTGCAACCATGAGCCTGAATGGCGATATGATTACCGATTACCCTGCTATAGATGGAACGTACTTCTCTGGCGGTGGGGGCCTATCTTCTACGGCTTACGATTATGCGGTGTTTATGCAAATGCTACTAAATGGTGGTGCGTACAACGGGCATCGCCTGCTAAGCCCGGCATCTGTACGATTGATGCATACCAATCAGCTCGGTTCTATTCCTTTTGGTGGCAATGGGTTTGGGTTGGGTTTCGAAATTGTTTCCGAAGCAAATGCTGGTAAAAAACTAGCGTCTGTAGGTACGTATTCCTGGGGTGGCATGTTCAGTTCTTCATACTGGATTGACCCTAAGGAAAAGATAGTGGCGCAATTATTTCTCAACCAATATCCCAATAGCCACGGCGAAATACATGACAAGTTTCAAACATTGGTATATAGTGCTATTGAGGAGTAGAAATGACTGCTAAATAGCGGTTCACATAAACTTCAGATTTACCACATAGAAGCATAGGGTTTATAAGCCAAACATACAATACGCTGTTATTCTGTATTTTCACCAAACCCTTTACTACAGCATTTGTAGCCCTATGCCCAAAATTCTGCTTGCCTTATTGCTATTGGCTCCTTGCTGCTGCTTTGCCAGCGAGGACGATTCCCTCATCCGCATCATTCGCCATCCTGCCACGGTAGATACTACTAAAGTGCTGAGTTTGGCGCAGCTTTCCTTCAACATTGTATACAGCAACCCCGATAGTGCTATGCTGCTGGCTGCGCAGGCTTTAGTGCTTTCGCAAAAAATAAATTACGCCACCGGCATTTGCAAAAGTTATAATCGGCTAGGCATTGTGTACGATGTGCAGGGCAAATACGATAGTGCTATTTATGTGTACAACCTGGCCTTTTCTATTGCAGAAAAAAATAAAGTAGTTAGTGTAGCTGCCAGTGCCCTGAACAACTTAGGATTAATCTATTGGAACCGTGGTTTAAAAGATAGGGCTAACGATTACCTGGTACAGTCTCTTCGACGCTTTGAGCAATTGGGCAACAAGCAGATGATGGCTAATACCCTCAACAATCTGGGCCTGGTGCTGGAAGAAATGAAACAGGCCGCTAAATCCATTGACTACTTCAAGCAGGCAATGGCGCTGTATAAAGAGGTGTCAGATAATTATGGATATGCCTCAGCTATTAGCAACCTGGCTATTGCATACGAACGCCTTGATCGCAACCCGGAAGCATTAGCGTTGTATCGGGAAGCTATCCCTTTGCAAATAGCGGAGGAGGATGATTATGGATTAAGTATTACGTACTTAAATACGGGTGATGTTTTTTATGATATGCACCAGCCCGATTCTGCTTTTTATTACCTTAAAAAAGCCTATTACCTAAAGCAGCAGTTGCAGGAATTAAAAGGCCTGGCCATGGTGTCAAATATATTGGGCGGTATGTACCTGGAACGCAACAGTGATAGTGCACTTACTTATTTACAAACAGCACAGCAGGTAGGCGAAGCAGAGAAAATATATTCCACACTGGAGAGTACCTATGGTCGGCTTAGCGACTGGTACAGTAAGAAAGGAAACCCAGCGGAAGCACTAGTTTATTACAAAAAATACAAAGCGGCTGCTGACTCTATTTCGGGCCAGGATGCGGCCCGGACGGCACAGGAGTTTTTGCTACGCTACGAAACAGATAAAAAAGAGCAGCAACTGGCCTTACAACAGGTACAACTTTCCCGTAAGAATCTGTTGCTGTACGGTGGTTCGCTAGCGTTTTTACTGGCGGCAGGGCTGGGTATTTCATCTTACCGGCGTATGCAGTTGAAAAAGGATGCCCGGCTGAAGCAGGAAATAGCGCTGCAACAGCAGCTAGCCGCACAGGCAGTGCTGGAGGCCGAAGAGCATGAACGTAGCCGCATAGCCAGTGACCTGCACGATGGTGTGGGACAAATGATGAGCGCTGCTAAAATGAATTTATCGGCTTTGGAAACAGACATCCCATTTACCAGCCCGGAGCAGCAAAATACCTACCAGCGGGTAATGAATATTGTAGATGAAAGCTGCCGGGAAATACGTAGTGTAAGCCACCAGATGATGCCGAATGCACTAATGAAAACCGGGCTGGGTAATGCAGTAAAAACTTTTGTGGGGCAGCTACACCAGCGTTCGTTGGCTATAGAAGTATCGGCAGAAGGGCTGGACGAACGGATGGATAGTAATACTGAAACGATCCTGTACCGGGTAATTCAGGAATGCGTAAACAACGTCATAAAACATGCCCAGGCTACCCGGCTGGATATTTCGCTGATAAAAGATACCGATGGCATAGCAGTAACGATTGAAGACAATGGCCGGGGCTTCAACCTGGCAGAAGCTTTGGAAAAAGATAGCGGCCTTGGCTTGAAAAATATTCAGAGCCGCATTCAGTTTTTAGGTGGTACGGTGGAGTGGAATACTTCACCGGGGGCAGGAACGCTGACGGCGGTGCATATACCGTAGGGGTAATAGTCTAATTTTTATTATCCCGGTAAGTAAGTGTTATATCCCACTATCTGCGATAGGGGTAGTAGTAAAACTTAGTTTTAAAGGAAAGAAACCGGGCCACCGGAGTTACAACAAGGAACAGTATTTACAGACAAGCTTTTGTATGTTTTGTTTTATTGTAATATCTTACCGCCCAACCCGCTTAAAACTGTTTATGTTCCGCTCTATCACCCGGCTTAGGACGGCATGGTGTGCAAAGTTCATCCTGCTTTGCCTCTTCACCTGCCTGAGTTACTGGTCTTTCGCCCAGCCAGCCAACGACAATTGCTCCAATGCGGAGGTGATCGCCATTTCCAACAGTGGCTATGGCACCGGCATCTTTACTTCCTCTAATGTAAATATTGGCCAGGCCACCATTCAACCCGGAGAAACGTTTGCGCCGGCTGTTTTGGTAGCCGGGCAAAACCAGAAATCTATCTGGTTCAAATTTACCCTGCCTACTACCCGAAAAATACGGGTAACCTTACAACAACCCGGAGCGGTAATCCAGGCCGGAGATGTTGGTTTTGCGGTGTATAGTACCAACACCTGCCTGCCTGCTGGTACCAGCATCAGTACCAAGCTTACCCCCATTGCTACATTCGGAAACACTTTTCACCCCTGCGTAGATTCTGGCGTGTACCTGGTACAGGTTTCCTCCAAAGCCACAACTACCGGGCAGCTTTCTATACAGATAGAAACAGATTACACCGGGGCAACTTACGACCGTCCTACCGACGCTTATGCGTTCGGCACGTTAACCAACCCTACCTCCAAAATCGATTTTTCGGTGGAGTGCCAGAGCTTGGAAGATGGCAACGAGGTTTGTAATACGCTATATAACTATCAGCAGTACACCAAAAGCACTTGGCATACTTTCAAAACACCGGCCTACTTCGATTATTTAAGCGTATTGCTGGCATCTCCCACTGGTGGCTTTACCGGTGGCCTGCAAACATTTGGCTACCGGCTGTACAAAGGCGATGTAAAAACGGGAGGCATCTCTTCGCTGGTGGCAATGGGTAGTTGCGATTCGTTTAGAACCACTGGTTATTACCCTGATTATCGACTGTACAAGTGTGGACAATTGGATGCAAGTACCACTTACACAATACAGCTTTTTTATAAAAACAATTTTAGCCAGGATATACGGCTGGCCGTGGCGTATGGCGGCACCGCACCAACCAAAGCACCCGAACCTATAATCCCGGGCATGGCAGCCAGCAATCAATTAGGCACCCTGGCCGCTTCGGCGGCGGGGGTAACGACTAATGCTACTGACTACCTGGCCTGCAATAGCCGCCACAGCCTGCACCCCTGCGGCAATGCCTTGCCAGCAGCTGGATTATTATACAATACGAACCGCTATAACCTCAGTACCTTCTATACGTTTACGCTGGCTACCGCTGCCAATATTGTCATCAATGCCAGTCCTTCGTCTTGTAACAATCCGCCACTGTTGATACGCCTGTATCAGCAAAGCGTAAATAGCAATTGTGCTACGCTGGTAAATACCAGTATTGCCAGTAACGCCCTCAATAGCATCAGCCTGGAATGCCTGCCTGCCGGGAACTATACGGTGCAGATTTCAGGGCAGGATACAGGAGTGACCTCAACCAGTTATTACTATGGGTCTTTAGGTAGCAGTTCGCAAATGTGCCTGCTCTCCAATCTGGGTCAGCAGGTGGCTTTTTCTATTCGGGTAAATACCGTGCAGGCACTCAACCGTTTTGCGTTGCAAACCAGTGGTGCTTTTGATAAAATTAATAACAGCAATGCCTTGGTAAATGGTACTACCTACCAGGCTACTGCCGATACATTTGGCTGTAGCCCTACGGTGTTGCCAGATACCATTTGCACTACCAGCCTGCCCAAGGCTATGTACCGGCAGTTTGTAATAGCCGATAGTGGCCTGGTAGGCATGGACAATCTTAATTATTACTTTCAATACAAACTGTACAAAGGCGATGCAAATGCCTTAACGACTGCTCAAAACAAACATGCTTATCCCGACCGTTTCACCGGCCTTACACCTTACAGCATCTGCCTCGATTATTACCAGTATTGCCAGGCTGATAAGGTGTGCGTTACGGCTGGCACATACACCTTTACCACTTTCGGCAATACGAACTACGTAAACAACCCCGACCGTCCTAATTTTAAATTTGAAAAAATAACGACCACTCACAACAGCCCGGCAACGGCGCAGAACATGGGTAGTATTCTGGATTCTTCCACAGCGGCCCGCACCAGTGATATTGATTATTTTTCCTGTACCGACAATGCGGTTACGATCAACGGCTATGCACCTTGTACCATTGGCGGTGTTCTCGCTACCAAGGCTATTTACCGGCAGTTCTATTTAAAAACCGATGCCGTGGTAAGTATTAGCGGAGCCTATATCTGCAACATGTATGGGGGAACCAAAACCTTATTTTCGGGTAAAGCGACTGATGGGTTAGCTGGCCTGCAACCACTTACAGGAGTTTGGCGTTGCTTTAGCAATGCGGCTTCCCCTGCCTGTGCTCCGTTGCCTGCCGGGTGGTACACCGTAGTATCGTATGGCGCTGGCCCCAGCTACCAAAACCCGCTGCAAAACGTAAATGTCTCGACATCATATAGCAACTATGTGGGGCTGACTGACCGCTTTACCATTACCGTTACACAAGCTTGTCCTGGCCCCCGGTACAACCGGCCCTACAAAGCAGCTATTGATACCAATACCAATCAGCCTTTTCTTGTCAACTGGCCAGCTCGGTTTATCAGCACACCTTCCGTTACCCTATACAGGGAAAATTTCAACTGCACCATTGATACACCGTTTGTAACCGGGCGACCCTCTTGTGTTTCTGCTACTTACAACCGCATTGCCTATTACGTTTTCCGGGTAGTAAAAGCCACAGCCATCCAGGTCAACCTTAACTCTCCTTACAGCCCCATCTTTGCCATGTACGGCGGCGATGTACGCACTGCCGATTCCCTGCAAATGCGTACGGCTATTCCGCTAACGGCCTGTGCCAGTTCTGCCACGTTGTGTAGTGTGCAGCCTGGTACGTACACCCTTATTGTGTACGGCAACGATAACATCAGCTGTAGCTACGCCACACCTATATTAACCAAGCCCTGCAACGATCCGCTGTACAACCGGCCTTATAAAGCCGCAATTGATACCATTACCCATCAGCCGTTTGTAGTAGATTGGGGACCACGGGTTGGCCATACAGCAGCTTATCCTAAAACTGATACTACTTATACGCTTTACCGGGAATATTTCAATTGCCAGACCGATACGCCTTTTCTCAGTCATCCTATTCCTACCTGCAATACTTCTATGAGCCGGATAGCTTATTATGTGTTCAGAACCCTTCGGGAAAGCTATGTACAGATTAATACGCAAGGCCTGTGGGGAGCTGTGTATGCTAAAGATGTGCGAAGCGATTCCGCATCTTTTACCTCCACTATTCCGGTGCAGCCTTGCTTGGCCAGCGATGGCTTTATACAACTGTGCCGCTTGCCAGCAGGCACCTACACGCTGGTCATTTTTGCCGCCGGCAGCGCTACTAACTGCACCAGTGTAGTACCCTCCATTTACATAGATCAGCCCGGCTACTCCCGGTTCGACCATGCGGCGCAGGCTTACGACTTTGGTACCGTGCCGCCGGATAGTACCTGGCGCAACGGTAAGGTAGGCGACGTAAATCCGCTGAACAGTGGCCGTGCCCCCAGCAACGACTTTATCTATTGCACCACCGGTGCCCGGCCTGCCGACCCTGCCGGTGCTGTGTGCAGCACCATATATGTTCCCAGCATTTATGGTGATACAGTAAAGTATGCTTTTAATAGCAGTACTTACAATGGCAATGCGGTAAGGCGAAACCTTTGGTACACTTTTGTAGTTGATAAGCCCGGTTATGTATAAATACAGGATAGCATGCTGTTTAGTTATAAGC
>CAXTDG010000013.1:0-18702 GCA_964242675.1 uncultured Chitinophagaceae bacterium | reverse complement strand
ATATAGCTCAAAGCAATAGTCTTTTACAAAAAAATCCCCGGCCTATATAAAGAGCCGGGGATTACTATTTGATGGAATGCGCTTTAGTTTGAATCCTGCCGTTGACCGCTACCGGGTACGCCGGTACTCTCATTGGTGCTATCCGGAATATCTTTTTTGGTCAAATCGTTATGTGGCGTACTAGTATCCGGTTTTTTATCTTTTGAATCTTCCTGATTTTGCTCCTGTGGTTTTGTATTTTCCATGATCGTATTTGTTTTATAAAAACATACTTCTCAAAATAGTGCCAGAAGCAGCATACAGGTTATTCCACTTTAAGCTGTAGGTAAAAAACGGTTAGTGCCAGTATGGTTCCACTTAATAAATGCAAGGGCTGGGCAAATGCTGGAATACTGAACCAGGCCATCGTTACACCTAATGCTACAGATATGCCTGCTAATGCCAGCACCAACCAGCTTGGTTTTTGCACTAACGGATGTTTAAATCCCTTTACAAACACTGCAATAGAAAGCAATAAAACAATCCAGGAAAAGCTACGATGAATGATGAAGATTTTGCCTACTCTTTCTATCCAGAGATTGCGTTGCTCGTAGTTGAAGCTGCGGGAAATTTCATCAATATGTTCCCGCACTTGAGTGCCCATTACAATCTGTATCAATACAGCTATTAACGTGGATATAGCCAGTATTTTCAATTGCTTATTTTGCACCAAAGGCTTTTGCCGAAGCAGGTGAATGATGTATAATGGAATGGCTGCAATGGCTAGGGCAATCAGCATGTGAGCGGTTACTTTTACGGCAGCCAGATTAGCATCTACTACTTTTTTTCCTAGCCAGCCTTGTATGCCCGTTAGTACCAATACCGCAACACTCCACCAGAAGATTCGCCTATTTGTTCTGCGAAATCTGGCAAAGCTCCAAACCGTATGAATCAACAGAAATAAACCCAGCAAGGCACCTGCTAATCGGTTAATATATTCAATCCAGGTATGGTAGGCATTGAAGGTGTGGTCAATGTCTTGCTTGCGCAAGTATTTTTCAAAATCAGGTGGTAGCTGGCTGGTATCTGTAGGTGGAATCCAGCGGCCAAAACAGGTAGGCCAATCGGGGCAACCCATGCCGCTTTGCGTAGTGCGTACTATGCCGCCGGCAGCTATTACCACAAACACAAAAATGGCTACAAACCAAGTGTATTTTATAAAAGAGGCGTTCTCATTTTTCATTGATGATAAAGGTCGTGAATGGTGTTGGTGAATTGTAAATCGTAAACGAAGATTATAATTCTATGCTCCCAGTTATAACCACCTTTTGATCTGAATGTTTTATTATTGCTCGTAACAAAATCAGTTACCTATTTAAGATACCGGTTCAATGTATGTGAACAGCTATCACTAAAATGCTTCTATCTTTCTTCCATCCGCAATTAATTGAAGCGGGCCTCGATGAGGCTGGCCGGGGTTGTTATGCCGGGCCGGTGTTTGCGGCTGCAGTTATTTTACCTAAAAACTTTCATCGCCCATTTCTGAATGATAGCAAGCAAATGACAGAGAAAGACCGCTATAATTTGCGACCTATTATTGAAGCGGAAGCTATTGCATTTGCAGTGGCGCAGGTAGGTAATGAGGAGATTGATCGCATCAATATTTTGCAGGCTTCTTTCAAGGCTATGCATTTAGCAATTGATGATTTGAAAGTATTGCCAGAGTTGCTTTTGGTTGATGGAAATCGTTTCAAGCCCTACCCTTCTATTCAGCACCAATGTATTGTAAAGGGCGATAGTTTGTATACTTCTATAGCAGCAGCCAGTGTACTAGCCAAAACTTACCGGGATGATTATATAGTGAAGATGCATGAAGATTACCCCCACTATGGATGGAACAAAAACAAAGGGTATGGTACCTTGCATCATCGCAAAGCAATTGCTGAGCATGGCCTGTGCGAACATCATCGAAAAAGCTATAAGATTACTACACCTGATTTAGCTTTAATTAACGGCACTCCTTCTTAAACGCACACAACTGCAGTACGTCTGTAATAGCATAAAACATTATGTTATGAAAAAGACAATCATTGCCGCCGCTTTCTTTTTATTTTCTACCGTTGCTGTTATAGCTCAACCTGGCAGACCTAAAAATGATAATCGCCGCATAGAACAGGGCGTTCGTAGTGGAAGCATTACCAGAAGCGAATTTGACCGGTTGAAAGCGGAAGAGGCTCGTTTGAAAGCTGATATTTATCGCTATAAAAAAGATAGATACTTGAGCAACTGGGAACGCAGAGACCTAGCTTTTAAAGAAAAACAATTGAGCGAAAATATTTATCGCCAAAAACACGACTATCAGGTACGTCACTAAAACGTTCGTCCATCCCGTATTTTGATGTTCTTCTTACCCGCATTCTTCTTTTCCCAATCCTGTATGGCAGCCGTTTTTTTAGGTTCTTTCTTAGCAAGACCGGTGGTATCGTTCGAGCCACCGGTTTTTTCTTTTATGCCAAACATAGCCAGTGGGTTGTCGAGGCTGTCTCTTATATAGCTCTGCGATTTTTGTATAAAGCTGGTTTTCGGATCGTAATACGTCCATTTCCCATTTTTTAAGCTTCGGCCTTCGTTTTTGATGACCACTTTCTTGTACACATCCGGTTTGTATAGGTCTGGTACATCAATTGTGTCGTACTTCTTTTCAGGGTCTATAGCCATCCAGCTTTCTTCGTGTTCCAGCCCATCAATGGTAAAGTATTGCGACTTACCATTGAGTAATCCCCAGCGATAGTTTTGCATACTCAGCACATCACCGCTCAGGTTGTATTTACGCCACAGGCCTTCCCGCCGGTCATTAATGTATTCGCCTTCTTCCTCAAAACCAGGATTGCCCCGTAATGTATTGGTATGCTCAATCCATTTACCCTGCTTCTGGTTTTTTATATCTGTACAGTTCAGCGTATCGCCATTGGCCGCCAGCTTAAAGGTTTTACATTGGGCGGTTGCATTTTGTATGGAGCAAAAAGGGAAAAGCAGAAAAGCAAAAGCTATTTGAAGGGAAGTCTTTTTCATAAGAGAAACACTTAGGCAGTAAAAATACAAAACGTTGCCGGTGATACCTTTTGTATACAAGCATTTTCACATTTTGGAAAATGGTCAAGTTCCATTTGAAAGCGTAGCTACTTCCACCAATCTTTTGTATGGGTTAAACAGATAGAGGCTGCTCATGTATCATTTAATAAAAGAAAGCCAGTACCGCCATTGGGCTTGTACTGACTTTCTTTAATTATAAGAAGCTACACATCAGAAGAATAAACCTTTTACCTATATCCATCCATTAATAAGCTATTTTTTAAACAAATTGTCACAGCCATCCACATAACTATTATTAAACAGAACCAGATTATCACAAAAAAGGATGCGGCCGTATAAATATTCACTTGGTGATGATAAATTAAGACCCCAGGATGTGCTGTCTTCGCTTACTACCTTCCAATTTCCCTGAGTAATTATCACTGCGTTTTCAGTAACAAAAAAGCTACGATCACTTTTGAAAGTTACTATTACATTTTTTTTTGCCAGTTCTGTTGTATTTGTCCAAAAACAGGATCGCTTTTCACATTTCCAGGTCCCAATCAGTTTAGATGATACAAGAGTTGAGTCAAGATTTTGGGATTGATTACATTGCCAGATAGAATTGTTGTCTATTTTCTGTTCCTTTTTGCAAGCAAAAAGTATAATTATCAGAACCAAATACATAACTATAAGCCGCATAAATATATATTTAGCTTACTGACGGTTAAAATAGACAAACCGTTGCATCACCGTCTCCTATTACAAGTTTAGAGGTTAATAAAAAGTGTTTACAAATACTTATCGCCTCTGTTTCTTTTTATTTCACCTACATATTCCTTAATGGCTTGCTCCTGGTCTCGTTTGCAAATGAGCAATACATCCTTGGTATCAATCACAATGTACTCCTGTAAGCCTTGTAGCACAATCAGCTTTTCCGGGTTGGAGTATACCATATTATTACTAGCTTCCACCACCATTACATTGTCGTTGTTAATAGCATTGCCCAGGTTGTCTTTGCCCATATTATCGTAGGCACTGTTCCAGGCACCTAAGTCGCTCCAGCCAAAAGACGATGGTATGATATATACATTGTTGGCTTTTTCCATAATGCCAATATCAATAGAAACATTGCTGCACAGCGGGTACATGCGGTCAACAGCTTCCTGCTCCTGTGGTGTATTATAAGCTTCGTTTTCCCCCACAAATACCTCGTACATCTCAGGCAGATATTGCTCGTAAGCGGTAGCAATGCTCTTTGCCTTCCACACAAAAATGCCAGCATTCCACAAAAAGTCGCCACTGGCTATGAATGTTTTGGCCAGTTCCAGGTTGGGCTTTTCGGTAAACAGCTTTACCTTATATACATTATCGGTCACGGGCTGCTCCTCGTACTGAATATAGCCATAGCCGGTATTGGGGTAGGTTGGCTTAATGCCCAGCGTTACCAATGCATTATGCTTCTCTACAAAACTCAATGCTTCCAGGCATACCTTGGTAAAGGCAGTTGTATCGAGTATCAGGTGATCGCTGGGTGCTACAATGAAGGAAGCTTCCGGATCTTTTTGTAGTAGCTTAAATGCCATATACGCCACACAGGGAGCAGTATTTTTCCTGCTAGGTTCACAAAGCACATTTTGTGTAGGCATTTGCGGTAGCTGCCCTTTTACCAATTCGCCGTATTCGGTGCTGGTAACTACAAAAATATTTTCAGCAGGTATAAACGAAGCAAAGCGACGGTGCGTAGCCTGTAACAGACTTTCGCCGGTGCTTAAAATATCTAAAAACTGCTTGGGATAGCTGGTGCGGCTCATAGGCCAAAATCGGCTGCCGATGCCACCCGCCATAATGCATACGTAATGATGTGGATTCATGAAGTTATCTGTTGATTAAGCTGTCCAACACAAAACCCAACTGCGGATCTGTGTTTTCTTTCAGATCGGCCAAAGTTAGGGGAACAGGATAATCGGGCAGTACACCTCTGCCACCAGCGTAGGTTTTTTGCAACGAAAACTCGGCATGAACCACAGGCACATTCAACCGGATGTGCGAATGCGGCAACTCGTAAGTAAGCACATGAAAGCTATTGGTATTGCTTCCGCTACCGCCTGTTTCGCTACCCACAATTTTAGCCCTGCCCTCATCTTGTAGCAAAGCAGCAAAGTACGAAGCAGCACTTTGCACATTTGTATTGGTAATAACATACACCTTACCGGTAAAAGGATGCAGGGCAGCATACTTCGTTTCATTATCAGCATACTGGCGTACGCTGCGGCCTTTGCGGTTGTGGTCGAAAGATGAATCAATGGAAGCCTGAATTCCTTCCACATCATTCTCTCCTTTAGCTAAATAGGGCGTAAATGGAATGCGATTAAAAACCGTGTAAGCACTTTTAAATTCCTTCCATTCTTCCTTACGGGTCAGGTAGCCGTACAGGTAAAACATGTCGTGGAAGTTGCCGCCGGTATTGTTCCTTAGGTCTATCACCAGGTTTTTTATATCCGGCGACTGGCGTAGTAAACGGAAACTATTTTTTACAAACCGGGTAAATGCCCGGTCGGTACTGTAAGTATCAAAACCAAAAGTATACACCGTCATCACAGCAGTATGGATGGAATCAATGATATCCATATCATAGTTCACATCTTCGGCAAAATAGTAGTAGCGGTTGGTAAAATTGTCATCGGCGGCAGCAGCATACGTTTCGGCTTCAACGGTTATTTGCTTGCTATTTTCCTGTTCATCTGTGTTTTTGTAGCGGATTTTAAATTCTTTTTGTGGCCCTTTCAAAAGAAAGTAATTCATGGCAAAATCCCAAACCCCTTCCTCCTGCTGGTACATAGTGTTGAAACCATCCACCGTTTCGTACTTCCACATTTTAGGCAGCAGCTTATCAGCCCGGTTTCCATTGATAGAAATAATTTCAGCTCCAAGCGGAATGCTATAGCTGGTAGAATTGACTATAAGCCGATTGTCAATTACAGAAAGTGGGACAGGGAAGAAGCCGTCCAGATGGCGAACAGAATCTGTAAAAGCAGCTGACAAATACAAGCTGGTATGCCCGCAATGCACATTGTTGCTAATGCCTGACAGGCGGTTGTAAAAATCCAGTGTGGTAGCATCGGACGTTAGTGAATTGTACACACTATCGAACTGATGATCCATTTCTTTCCGGGTATTATATTGGTACAGACCCGGATGAACCGATTCGAGAATAAGCCGGAAATAAGTAAAATCTTCCTTCAAGTCTTTTACGGGGATAGTATTTTCCAGAAAAGAGTGTTGCGGCTGTTTACAGCCGCCCATTACCAATAAAAAACAGGCAGTAATGAAGGAAAATACAATTCGCATGTACTAGGGCAGAACAGTTTTTATATAAAGAAAGAGACAGCGAAAAGAGTCAAAATGCTGCCATCGAAGCCCATATCTTATCTAAAATTGAGCCGCTTCAATTTCTGAAATAATATTTAAGCAGGCAAATTTTGTTACTACGAAGTATTAACGCTGTTTTAGCGGTTGGAAGTATGGTTTATAAAAAGGCGAGATGTTACGATCCTTGGAATTTTTTCCTATCAAATCAGCCCTTCTTTCAGCAGATCATGCAAATGCACCAGCCCTATATACTTATTATTATCTACCACAACCAGTTGTGTAATGTCGTGCCGCCGCAAAATATCCAGCGCATTCACAGCTAAGGTATCTGGTGCTATGGTTTTAGGGCTACGACTGCAAATATCTTTTGCCTGAACCGTTTCCAGCTTTTCACCTTTCTCCAGCATCCGCCGCAGGTCGCCATCGGTAATAATGCCGTAGAGGCTACCATCTGCTTCGGTTACCGCCGTTGCCCCCAGACGCTTTTTGGTCATTTCTACAATCACTTCCCGCAGGGCTGCGGTGGGGGCTACCTGCGGCACCGCATTATGTACCAGCAAATCTTTCACCTGCAAATACAACTGCCGCCCCAGTGATCCACCGGGGTGAAACTTAGCAAAATCGGCCCCGGTAAAACCCCGCATATTCATCAGGCAAACTGCCAGGGCATCGCCCATTACCATTTGAGCGGTTGTGCTACTCGTAGGTGCAAGGTTGTTGGGGCAGGCCTCCTGGCTTACAGTAGTATTCAACACCCAATCCGACTGCTGAGCCAAAAAACTTTGCAGGTTGCCCACCATACCAATCAATGGATTGCCAAAACTTTTTACCAATGGTACCAGCACTTTTATTTCCGGGCTATTACCACTGCGGCTAATAAGCAAAACAATATCATGCGGCTGCACCATCCCAATATCTCCATGAATGGCATCAGCTGCATGCATATACAGGCCCGGCGTACCTGTGCTATTAAGCGTAGCAACAATTTTTTGGGCAATGATGGCACTTTTGCCAATACCGCTTACCACCAGCCTGCCGGGGCTATCATATATCTTACGTACCGTTTTCTCAAACGATTCGTTCAAAAATGGTAGCAAGCCCATCAGGCTTTCAGCTTCCGCCTGTATTGTTTGCCGGGCAACGGAAAGAATATCCATAGGCAAATAAAGTTTAAAGTCTAAAGTTTAAGGTTTAAAGTTCTACCGGTCAATGCTTAATCCGATAAATACCAACCTAAAACTTTAATACAAATAAATTAAAAGAGAAAAGCTATACCTAAGAACTTTAAACCTCAAACTTTAGACTTTAAACCGGCCCCTGGCCCCGCTGCTTTAACAAACCGTTTCTGTTTACCTATTTTTTTAAAAGCTGTGCTAAAGTATTTTCGCTATCTTAACTCACTGAAAAAGGCACTTCTCAAAACAGGTAAGACTTTCGAACATCATCCGCTCCGTTTACATATTGATAATTTCCGGTCGTAATTTCTCACCCGGCACAATAAACAAAACAGAACTGTGTTTAGTAAATCATAACTGCTTTTGCCGTAGTACCTTTTCACATTTTTTTTTGAAAATGAATAGGCCTGCGGTAATGAAATCGTAGAGCGTTAGAAAATATTGAACATGGGAAAATCTCTTGCCGAAAAAGCCTTCGGTACTGTAAAAACAGTAAAATCGGCTACAGCTAAAAGTGCCGCTAAATCCAGCATCTCTAGCGAAAGAAGCAACGAAGCGGAGAAATCGATCACAAATGTGGGCCGTGCCCTTTGTGAGTTTTCAACCGATCAATTACAGGACGGGCTTAAAAAATACTTTGGCTTTAAAGCCTTTAAAGGCGAGCAATTAGCTGCCATTCATAGCCTCCTCAGCGGAAAAGACACCTTTGTAATAATGCCAACCGGCGGTGGCAAAAGCCTTTGTTACCAGCTTCCGGCCATGATGTGCGATGGCGTGGCAATCATCGTTAGCCCATTAATTGCCCTGATGAAGAATCAGGTGGACTTAATGCGGGGCTATAGCGATAATGATAATATTGCCCACTTTTTGAATAGTACGCTTACCAAAACGCAGCAAACCGTTGTAAAAGAAGATTTGCTGGCGGGCCGTACCAAAATGTTGTTTGTGGCACCGGAAACCATGACCAAGCAAGAAAATCTGGATTTCTTCCACGATCTTAAAATTTCCTTTTTTGCCGTTGATGAAGCCCACTGTATTTCCGAATGGGGGCATGATTTCCGCCCGGAATATCGCCGCCTTCGGGAAATGATGGACGAAATCGACATCAACATACCAGTGTTAGCCGTAACTGCTACGGCTACGCCAAAAGTGCAGAGCGATATTGTAAAAAACCTGGGTCTGCGGGATCCAAATATTTTCATCTCCTCCTTCAACCGCAACAATCTCTATTATGAGATTCAGCCGAAGGTGAAAAAAGAACAGACGGTAAAACATATCGTTAAGTTCATTACCGGGATGAAAAATAAGAGCGGTATTATTTATACGCTCAACCGCAAAACCACAGAAGAACTGGCTGAAGTGCTGATGGCTAACGGCGTAAAAGCTGTTGCGTATCATGCAGGGTTGGATGCCAAAATACGGGCCGATCGCCAGGATCAGTTTCTGAATGAAGATGTGCAGGTAATCGTTGCCACCATTGCATTTGGCATGGGTATCGATAAACCGGATATCCGCTTTGTAATTCACTTCAACATTCCAAAATCAATAGAAAACTATTACCAAGAAACAGGCCGTGCCGGTCGTGATGGACTGGAAGGAAAATGTATACTTTACTATAGCCATAAAGATGTGGCTAAACTGGAACACCTGATGCGGGACAAACCGCTGAGCGAAAGAGAAGTGGGTGCTCAGTTGATTAATGAAACGGTATCATTTGCTGAAAGCAGTGTTTGCCGCCGTAAAATATTGCTACACTATTTTGGTGAAGAATGGCCGGAAAAAAACTGTGGCGGTTGCGATAATTGCCTGCATCCGAAAGACAAGATTGAAGCCCAAACAGAAGTGCTGCAGGTAATGAAAGTGATTCATGCACTGGATGAACGCTTCCCAATAGATTATGCTATTCATGTGCTACGGGGCAATGCCACGCCACAGGTAGTAATGTTCCGCCACGAACGCCTGAAAGAATTTGGCATTGGCAAAGAACACGACGACCATTTCTGGAACAGTCTTATTCGCCAGATGCTATTGGAAACTTTTATCCGCAAAGACATTGAGGAATATGGTCTGCTGAAATTTACAGACAAAGGGCTGGCGTATGAAAAAGAACCAACCTCCTTCCCTATTGTGCTGAACAATACTTTCGACGATGCCCATGGCGACGACGAAGAAGGCGAACAAAATGGCAGCCATGCCGGTGCGGCAGCCGATGATCGCCTGTTTGAGATGTTGAAAGAACTACGCCAGAAGGAAGCTAAGAAACGTGGCTTGCCACCATTTGTATTGTTCCTGGAAAACAGCCTGCAGGATATGGCTACGCTATACCCAACTACGCTGGAAGAAATGGAAAAATGCCAGGGTGTAAGTAAGGGTAAATCTATCAAGTTTGGTAAACCCTTCGTTGACCTGATTGCTGGATACGTAGAAGAGAACGACATAGAAAAGCCAGATGATTTTGTGATGAAAAGCGTGGTGAATAAGAGCAGTAACAAAATTTACATTATTCAAAATGTAGATAAAAAAATACCGCTTGAAACCATTGCCCGCCACAAAGATTTGCGCCTGGATGAACTGCTGGAAGAAATGGAAACCATTGCCGCCAGCGGTACTAAACTAAAGTTAGACTACGCCATCGGCGAAATGATTGATGAAGACGATCAGGAAGACATCATCGAATATTTCCGCAACTGCGAAACCTCTTCATTGGATGTGGCAAAGGAAGAATTAGCTGATCTTGACCTCAGCTGGGAACAGTTGAAGATTATGCGGATTAAGTTTTTGAGTGAATATGGTAATTAGAATGATCTAACAGATAGTATAAAAGCAGGCATTGCAATGCCTGCTTTTATTTTGCAATTAACTGAAGAAGCGATTTACTATATATGAACCCCATTGGCATATTCGATAGCGGCTACGGTGGCCTTACCGTTTTCAAAAGCATACAGGCCCGGCTGCCCCAGTACGATTATATTTATTTAGGCGACAATGCCCGGGCCCCCTACGGCCCTCGCTCTTTTGAAACTGTTTACCAATATACCTTGCAATGTGTAAAATGGTTTTTTGCCCAGGGTTGCCCGTTGGTAATACTGGCCTGCAACACCGCTTCCGCTAAAGCACTACGTAGCATTCAGCAAAATGATTTACCTACTATAGCTCCTAATAATCGGGTGCTAGGGGTTATTCGCCCAACAGCTGAAGTGATTGGACAGTTTACTCAAAGCAATAAAGTAGGCATACTAGGAACGACAGGAACAGTGAAGTCTGAGTCTTACCCAATTGAAATAGCTAAGTTTTACCCAGATATAACGGTATCACAGGAAGCCTGCCCCATGTGGGTGCCGCTCATTGAAAATGGGGAACACCAAACAATTGGTGCTGATTTTTTTATACAGAAACACATTGACAATTTGCTCCAAAAAACACCTTCCATTGACACCGTTTTGCTAGCTTGTACGCATTACCCTATTATCGAGCAAGGTATCCGTTATCATTTGCCTCCACAAGTGCGGCTCGTTTCGCAAGGCGAAATTGTAGCTACCAGCTTGCAGGATTACTTGATCCGACACTCGGAAATGGAAGATCGTATTACAAAAACTGGTAACCGACAGTTTTACACCACAGACGACACTGCCGGTTTTGATGAAAAAGCTACCTTATTTTTTGGTGAGCCACTACAGGCACGGCAGATTCATTTATAAAATTTTTAAGCCTTTATTTCCATTTCTTTACCGCAAAACCCTACTTTTGCCGTCCTTTCACCAAAACGGCCGGTAAATGGTAACCAGTGCCTTTTGAAAACCCTTTTTAGTAAACAAAAATTATTATGAAACGTACTTTTCAACCGCACAACCGCCGCCGCAAATCAGTGCATGGTTTTCGCAAACGCATGCAAACTGCTAATGGCCGCAAAGTGCTTGCTAGCCGCCGTGCAAAGGGTCGCCATAAACTGACCGTAAGCGACGAAAGCAAACTGAAGTAATATAGGTAGCTTCGGCAAAACTCATATTTTTAATGCTCTGGCTGAAAGCCGGAGCATTTTTGTTTTACTACATTAATATTAGACCCGTTTCGAAAGTTTCACGTTCAACTATGGCCCACTTTAGCTACCCAAAAACAGAACACCTGAAAAGTAGAAAGGCTATTGAGCAGCTATTTAAAAGTGGTGAGTCCTTTTTTATTTACCCATATAAAGTGATATACAGGCTAATTGATAATAGACAGTTGATAATGGATAATTCATCACAAGTAGAAAACCAAGAAGACATTTCGATGGATGGGAAACCAAGTATTATCAATTCTCAATTACCAATTATCAATTCGAAATTGCTTTCTGGTTTCGCTGTTTCTACCCGCAACTTCAAACATGCCGTAGACCGTAACCGAATCAAACGTCTTGGCCGTGAGGCTTTTCGGCTTAACAAACATGCGTTAAATGAGCAGCTCCACATCAACCAACTGAAGCTGGAAGTGTTTTTTATTTTTACAGACAAGAAGCTGCCCGATTGGAAACTGATAGAACCCAAGATACAGGCCTGCCTGAAAAAGCTGATTCACCTCACTAAAAAACACCATGAAAAGTTGCTGCAAGGATAGTTTTGAGCCTGCTGAAAAGAAGGAAGCGGGTCTTTTCATGAAAGTGCTGGCCTGGCCATTCATTGCAATTATCAAAATTTATCAGTCGGTTATTTCGCCACTGTTTCCTGCCAAATGCCGTTTTACACCCACTTGTAGTCATTATGGGTTAGAGGCTTTCAAAAAGCATGGTATCTTCAAAGGTTTTTGGCTTACGCTGAAACGGGTGGTACGCTGCAATCCTTGGGGCGGTCAGGGGTACGACCCGGTGCCTTGAGTCAAAGAAGGATTCTATCTTTTAGTAGAATACTTATACCTGATTACTCCTTCTCTTACCTGATAATCCAGTATTAACTCCTTATTTGTTAGTTCACTTACTTTTGCTCTTTCAACTCCATTTTGGCAATTTGAACTTATTTCAACTGTATCAGCCAATAATTGGCGATAAGTTCCTGAACAGATTTGAGAAGCACTAATGAACTCCTCTTTTTTAGAATACTTCCCATCACTCGTAAATTCTAATGTGTGAGAATAAATAGAATCAACTTTCTTCCATAAGTAACTGCCACCGTTTGCATAACCACCATACATTTCTGTAAATTTCCATTTACCTACAAGTCCTGTACTTTCAACTTCTTTACAAGAACTAATAATTGTAACAATACAGATTACTAGAAGAAGTTTCGCTTTCATGGCACACAGTTTAGATTAATAATTACTATGACGGTAATATTCAACTAATCATTGCATATTGGCTGATTAATTTAAAAATTCAATTTTTATATTTACAAATAGTTGCAATTCTTTCACTCCATATCTCCTTCTTTTCTTTCTAGCTCCCCAAAAGCCCTTGCCCGCTGCATTTCTTTGGTTGAAAATGGCGTTGCTGGTTATGAAGAGTTCATGCAAAGCTTGCCGCCAAACAATACACCGGTTATTGGCATTACTGGCCCTCCCGGTGCTGGAAAAAGTACCCTAACAGATGCATTAATTGAAGGCTGGATTTCCCAAAACAAACACATTGGAATCCTCTGTATCGATCCCTCTTCACCATTTCATTTAGGAGCATTGTTAGGAGATAGAATTCGCATGAGCCGGTGGTATAATCATCCGAACATTTTTATTCGCAGTCTGGCCAGTCGGGGTTCGTTGGGTGGTTTGCATCCCAGAATTATTGAGATAACGGATGTAATGAAAGCTGCTGGCTTTCATTATATTATTGTGGAAACGGTTGGCGTGGGCCAGAGTGAAGTGGAAATAGCTGGGCTGGCCGATGTAACCGTAGTGATTGTAGTGCCAGAAGCAGGCGACGAAGTACAGACCATGAAAGCCGGACTTATGGAAATAGCCGATATTTTTGTAATAAACAAAGCCGACCGGCCAGAGGCTGACCGATTTGTAAAAAATCTGCGACAGATGTTGGCCCCAGCATTTAGTCGCCAACAGCAGGAAATACCTGTATTAAAGACAGTGGCAACTAAAGGAGAAGGAATTGCTGAATTACAGTCTGCTATTGAAAACAGGCTACAGATAAAAAACATTCATACACTCAAATCAAGACTGCTGGCCGAAAAAGCCTACAATTTAATAAGAGAAAAAAAAATGCAGGGCATTAGTAAAGAAGATTTACAACAGGAAATTGAGCAAACTCCCGATTTTAACCTCTACCGCTTTGTACATCTTAAAATGAAGTGATTCTCCAGTGGCATCGACCGATAGTTGCATAATAGGCATGCTCGTTACTACTGAAAAAACTAAAACTTTTACAAGCGTTTCTTGTTTTATAATCCATGCTTTTCACCTGTCCTAAGTGCGACCGCCCACTTACTAAAAAGAACAGTTGGCACTATTGTAAAAAGACTTCGATTGACAGCCTGTTTGAAGGAAAATCGCCGGAATTAAAACTCTTATTCGATAAGCTGCTAGCAGAAGTAGGAAGCTGGGAAAGCGTAAATGCCAGTGCTTCCAAAACCTGCATTGTTTTCATTACCAGTAAAACATTTCTTGTGGTAAAAGTGATGAAACGAGAACTCGATCTGAAGTTTGTGTTGCCAGAAGAAATGGATGCATTTCCTGTTTATAAAATAGCGAAGTATGGCAATAAAACGGAACACTACATCCGTCTAGGTAGCGAAGAAGATTTAGATAGAGATGTATTCAATATGATTCATCAATCGTACGACCTAATGAAGGCATAATACCATAAAAATTATTTCAAATACGGACTTTGAAAATCCAGTTTTTTCAATCCTCTTTGGACTTCCGGGCAGCTCATAAATAACTTCCACAATAAGCCACTGCGGCCGTTTTCAATCATGGCTACGATTGGGCCTTCATCAATTGCTAAATAACTTTTGGCATACCAGTTTTTGGTTTCGTTGTAAGAATCTACAAAGCCATAATCACCCCAAACTTTGTCTTTCATATCGCCGTATAAATGGCGGATAACTTCCATGGAATATTCGGGTGTGTAGGCGTAGGCAGATAAGGCTGCAGTGGGTGCAATGGTGCCGCTATCATGCATTGGCGAATAGGCATCGTAACCGTAGTAAGTATCGCAAGCAGTGAGGCCCCAGCTATTAGCACCATAGCCTTTAAAACCAGCTGTGTTGCGAATGCAATATTCCCGGTTGATGAGCGTATGATTTCGGTTTTGTTCCCAGTAATCCGCATAGCGGTCTTTCAATCCATGCGGGTCAAGGCCGATAAAGGAATAATGCGAAAAGAAAAGCGGACCGCCATAGTCAAAGCCCAGCGGCAGATTAATATTATAGAATTGCTTACCGTTTTTAAAGAAATCGCTTTGTACCCAACCTCGATGATACACCGATGCAGGCACAGGATAACGCTCAGCACTTTCGGCTAATATGTACATAATCATGCACTCATTAAAACCATGCACCGGGAAGTTCATGCTCCATCCATTGTTAGGGCTCCAATGCCAATACAAAACATCTTGTCCATCTTTCGTAAACCAACTCCATTCTACATCATTCCATAAGGCATTGATGCGACCCCGCAATTCGCCTTCAGTACGGTTATTTCCATTGAAATATTGACGGGCACAAAGCAGGCCTTCCATCAAAAAAGAAGTCTCTACCAGGTCAGCTCCATCATCCTTGCGACCAAACGGAATGGTCTTTCCTGTAGCACCATTCATCCAATGCGGAAAGGCGCCGTAGTAGGCATCGGCCTTGCTTAAAAACTTCACCATTTTCAACAGATGACGAGCGGCTGTATCCCGGCCAATAAAGCCCCGATTGGTGGCGGCAATTATAGCCATGATACCGAAGCCCGTTCCGCCAGTGGTACAGGTTTCATCGCCATAATCATAAGCGGCATTACTGCGTTCACGGGCCAGACCACTTACGGGGTGGGCATAGTCCCAAAAATATTTTACGGTTTGCTTTTGTACGATGTCGAGCAAGGCGCTATCGGAGAGCGTTTTCTTCTGCGCTTGGGAAGTAAAAAGTAAAAAACAAAAAGTAAAAAAAAGGAGGATTGACTTTGTTGCTTTATTCATGTAGCACTCGTTTAATGTTCGTGTTTTCTTTTGGAGACCAGCAGAAGTATTTCAATTGGGCGACATTGGTCCCGTACGTACGGGATTCAAATGAAGAATTTCTATTAAGCTTTTCAGCCCTTTTATGCAGCCCCATTTATTAAACCTATTAAACCTATAAGGTCTTTTTCGAATTTCGATTTATGATGAGTCCGAGATAGACCTTATAGGTTTTGGCAATCTCCGCTTATTTAGATAATCGAAAAGACCTTAGCGAATTAAGCAGTTTGCGTGAGGGATAGAAGTGGAAATCCTTTTTGCCGGTTTTCGCAAAAAGATTGGAACGGATAGCCCGACCCTTTGCGCCTATTACGTTTGCTCAACATTGATGAATGATACAGGCGCAATGGGATACGCCCTCATTATTTCGTTCCAATTTTGGGCGAACACACGGGTTCGCCCCTACAAATATGGCGCTGTAAAACCGAGTGTTCGCATGCCAGCTTTTACTTCGGCGACACTGGTAAATAAATTCCATAACAGGCCGGAGCGATAGTTCTCCATCATCACAATGATTGGCCCCTGGTCGATGGCCAAAAACGAATCGGCAAACCAAATATCTTTTATCGAAAAGGCATCTACAAAACCGTATTGTTTCCAGATTTTATCGCCCAGCACATAGTAGAAAAATTTGAGTGCTTTCATGCTTTCGGTGGGTGTGTATGGGAAGGACGAAAGTGCCGCCGTTGGTGCAATTACACCCAAATCGCTGGTGGGCGAACTGGCCGAATATCCGTTCGGAATATCGGAGGCGGTGAGGCCCCAGCAACTGTCGCTATAACCGGCCTGGCCCAGTGGATTGCTGACGCAATAATTGTAATTGATGAGTGTGTGGTTTTTGTTCTGCGTAAGGTAGTTGGCGTAAGCATCGTTTAGTCCGTTGGGGTTGATGCCGAGGAAAGAATAATGAGCGAAAAATAACGGTCCGCCACGGGCTGGGCCGAGCGGTAGTTGTACACCAAAATAGGTGTTGCCATTTGCCATGGTGCCGTTGCTAGCCCAGCCATTGTCGTACACAATTTTAGGGATGGGATAAGTGGGTGAAGACGCCGCCAGTACATAGGTAATTAGGCATTCGTTCCAACCTTTTATCTGCACATTCATATCCCAATTGTAATTAGGACTCCAATGCCAATACAACACATTTTCATTATTCTTTCTAAACCAACTCCATTCTACTCTTCGCCAAATGGTATCAATATCGGTACGTAAAGTAGCTTCTGCACCAGTGCCATTAAAATACTGTCGGGCAGAGAGCAAGCCTTGAATTAAATATGAGGTTTCTACTAAATCAGCACCGTTGTCTTTGGTGCTAAATGGAATGACTACGCCACTTGCACCATTGAGCCAATGCGGAAATGCACCGTGAAATGTTTGGGCTGTATTTTTCAGAAAAGCAACCATGGTTTGCATACGAGATAAACCTTGTGCCCTGGTAATGAAACCACGATTAATTCCGACAGGAATGGTCATGATACCAAAGCCACTGCCGCCGCTGGTTACTAAATCGCCACTGGTATTTCTTTCTCTTGCCAAGCCACTGTTTGGGTGGCCAAAATCCCAGAAATATTTGAAGGTTTGCTGTTGGACGAGGGTGAGCAAAGCTGTATCAGCGATGGCAGGGTATTTTCGGGAGGAATCTATACCAGTTTGGAAAGACAAAGTTGTAGCACTGCCCAAACTAGTGTTTTGCTTTGATTGTAGATTGCTGGCTATAGTGATGGTATAACGAGTCAATCCTTTGAGGTTGGTTGGTCGAATAAGTAAGGTACTATCACTATTCTCCAACGTAGTTTGAAAAGTACTTGCTACTCCATTGTTTTCATTTAATAAAATATTGCCTGCAACAGAACTATTGTTGACTGAAGCCGAAAACACAAAACGGATAGCAGGAGTCAAATTGATTTTAGTATAGTTAGTTGCACTAATTCCATTTACCTGCTGTGATTTTATCTGAAAAGTGGCAGGCATAATGGGCACAGATGGTTCTCCCCCGTTTTTACTACAACTATAGAAAACGATAGTTACTAATACTAAAACAACATATTTCATGAGCATAGCTTTGAAAAGCAAAAGGCTGGCCGAATAAGCCAGCCTTTTATAAAGGTTAGATTAGAAATTAACGTCCTTGCTTTTCTAATTGAAACAAAGCAGACACTTCTAAAGCGGTAAGTGGTCTTTTATAAATTCTGAATTCATCCAGTTGCCCTTTGAAACTACCAGCCCAAGGTTGCTTAGTGGCACTATTAGTTAGGCTTGGTGTTGGCTGAAACTGCCAGGTACCAATTACCATTTTGGTAGGGTTAGGAAACTTCAGAGCACCGAAATTGTTATTTCCCGTTTTGATAAGTGTAGAGTATACACTTGCACCATTTTCATAAATATTAAAGTTAGAAGTAGTAACCGTAGTGCTGTTGTCGTAGGTAACAACCATGTGTATCCACTTATCCCAGGGGTTGGTAATAGTAGATGCCAAAAATTGTCCGGAAACAGTTGGATTGGTGCTGGTCATGTGTACTTTGAAAGGTGCTGTATTAGAAGTACTTCCGTTGTCAATATATATATCAAGGCTACCCCAAAAGTCTGTAGGATTATTCAATGATAAGATACCGTAGCCATAAGAAGTATTCTGCGGTGCTTTCATCCAAAAAGAAACAGTATAAGCGGTAAGATTTGGAATAACAGTACCTGGATTATCTATTAAGTAATATCCAGTATCAGCTATTTGTAATGCCTGCCCTTTTATACCTGTGCCAAATGTGGTAGCCTTGCTTGTGCCGGTTATACTTCCTGCACTATCTGTAAATACCCCATTGAAGCCCCAATAGGCCACTAGGTCTGTTGAACCGATCTGTTTAGAACTGGTGTAACCACCAGGAGCGGCTGGAATATCTCCTTTTGCAAAGTCGTCATTATAATCAGCTTTTGTACAACTGGTCATTGCTGTAACAGCTGATAAAAGAACAGTGC
>CAXTDG010000012.1:0-18743 GCA_964242675.1 uncultured Chitinophagaceae bacterium | reverse complement strand
CACATATCGAAAAACATTTCTACCGCTGGACGGACCCTTACCCGCTTTCCGTAAACGATTTGCAGCACGGCAAGTCTGCCCCCAACGACCAACAACGCCTCGTAGCTGGTATGCTTAGCCTCCGCAACCTGCTTGATATCATACAGGTGTTCACCGTTTTCCGTTCGGACGATAAAGGCCGTAAAATAAAAGTGGTAGGCCGCTATCAACAGTTCCGGGCTGTAAAACTGGCCACCAAGCGCTTGCTGGAAGGCAAAAACCCGTTGCAGCGGGGCGGCATCATCTGGCATACGCAAGGTTCCGGCAAATCGCTCACCATGATGTTTATGGTGCGGGAGATGCGGCTGAAAACGCAGTTGCAAACCTGGAAAATTGTTTTCGTAACCGACCGTACCCAATTGGAAGGGCAGCTTTCCGAAACCGGCGTAAGCATTGGCTTCACCATGAAAGCCGCTAACTACATCAACCCCAAAGCAAAGCCCGATGGCCAAAGCCTGAAAGAGTTATTTAGCAACGATAATTCTGATTTGGTAATGGCTATGATTCAGAAATTTCAGGAAAACGGCGAACTGGACGGATTGCAGATTTTCCCTGAGCTAAATAAGAATACTAATATCCTGATTATGACCGATGAAGCCCACCGGTCGCAGTATTCCTTACTGGCTGCTAATCTCGACCGGGCATTACCCAATGCTACTTCTATTGGCTTCACCGGCACCCCAACTGACAAGGCTGAGAAAAAGTACAAAGACTACATTGACAAGTACACCATGCGGCAAGCCATTGACGATGGCGTTACGCTGGAAATTGTGTACGAAGGTCTTACGCACAATGCGGAGATACCGGATAAGAAAGCGATGGATGAAAAGTTTGAAGATGTATTTAGCGATTATGAATTAACCGAACGATTGCAGATATTAGGCTTTGGTAGCCGGGATGCCTATCTTGATAATATTAATACTATCAAGGCTAAAGCCATACACATGGTTCAGCACTATGCCGAGCATATTTTCCCCAATGGTTTTAAAGCACAAATAGTAGCTAATAGCCGGGAAGCAGCAGTGAGGTATAAAGTAGCCATAGAGGAAGCATTGAAAGCCTATGTGCATGAAACCGAAAACAACAGCATGATTCCGGTAGATCTGGTAAAACTGAAACAGGTAGAAACGGCTGTGGTAATATCCGGCAGCCATAACGATCCGCTGCACATTAAAGCCTTTACCAACAGCGCCTACCACGATAGAAGTATTAAGCGTTTCAAACTGCCCTTTGGCAAAACCGATGAAAAAGATAAAGCCCTCAATGGAAATGTCGGTATCATCATCGTCAATAACATGCTACTTACCGGGTTTGATGCACCAATTGAGCAGGTAATGTACCTGGATAAAGTAATTGTAGCCCACAACCTGTTACAGACAATTGCCCGTGTAAACCGGGTAGGCCCGCTAGGAAAAGATAAAGGCTTTATTGTTGATTATGTAGGCATTGGCAATCACTTAAAACGAGCCTTAGATACCTATGCCGAAAAAGAACAGAAAGAGGTACTGGACTGCCTGAGCGATGACGATGCAGAACTGGCCGCCCTCGTAGCTGCTCACAAAAAGATTTGGGCATATTTACAACAGCACGGCCTGGACGACCTGACCGATTCAGATGCTTTTTTTGATGTGTTTTATGATGAGGATATCCGGTTCGAGTACATCAAACTGTACAACGAACTCACTACCTGTTTCAATACCGTTCTACCACGGAAAGAAGCGCTGGATTTTTTCACTGATTGGAAATCTTTTACTGCTATAAACGACCTCGCCAACAAGCACTTTCATGACCAGCGGTTTAGCATGAAAGGCATTCCGCCAAAGCTGCGAAGCATTGCGGATGAATTTCTAAAGTCTGTTGGGATTGACCAGAAGATAGCGCCCATTTCCATCATTGCTGAAGATTTTTTACAAAATGTAAATACCCGTACCAGGGAGAAAACAAAAGCTGCTGCTGTAGAACATGCCATCCGGCATTACATCAACATCAACCTGGATGAAGACCCGGAACTTTTTGCTTCTTTCTCCGAAGCATTAGAAAAAATACTGGAAAGTTTTAAAGGCAACTGGAAAGTGATTTTTGAAGAACTTGAAAAGCTAAGAGAGAAAATCCGTAACCGGGAAAAAGAAGAAACTTACGGCCTTGATAGAAAAAGACAAATGCCCTTTTTTAGAATGTTCAAGTCTGAACTATTTGGCAATCGTAACCTAACCGAAGATGAAACTGCACAAACGGTCAATCTCACACAGCATATCTTCCACCTGGTGGCTACAGAAATAAAACTTACCGGCTTTTGGGATGCAGCACCAGCACAATTACGATTAAAGGCGGAATTACAAAAGCTGCTGCTATCGCCGGAATTTAAAACTGTCCCTAACATCATTACCCGGCGGAATGAATTAATATCCAGAATTATGGAACACGCCAAAACAAATCACTTCAAGATTGTGAACGACTGATGCTGTTTGAATACCAAGTAAAATATAGCAAAAGAAAAACGCTCAATATTACGGTAGAGCGGGACAGGCGTATCATTGTTCATGCACCGGAAAATCTTTCTACAGAAAAGATTGAAGCCATCATTCAATCCAAGCAGCAATGGTTGAAAGAGAAAATAAATCATGCACAGAAATACCCGGTTGATGTAAAACCGAAAGAATTTATTTCTGGTGAATCGCTATTATACCTAGGTAGAAATTATCAGCTGTTAGTAGTAGATGAGCCGATTGATGGAATTGACTTTACTCAACGATTCAGGATTGCCCGTTCATCTCAACCTAAAGCAAATGAACTGTTTAAAGCGTGGTATCTGGAACACGCAGAAAAAAGAATTGCTACATTGGCAAGAATATACGCTAACAACTTAGGCGTTCAGTTTAATGAATGCAAAACCTCAGAGATGAAGTACCGCTGGGGTTCCTGCACGCCCAAAAACAATATCATCTTCAACTGGCGAATTATTAAAGCGCCAATGTATGTAGTGGAGTACTTAGTAGCACATGAGTTAGTGCATCTAATGGAAAACAATCATACGCCCCGTTTTTGGAATATTCTTTCGGTGCAGGTACCCAATTATACCAAAGCAAAGAAATGGCTGAAAGAAAATGGACATTTGTTAGAGATTGATTTTTAAGAAGAACCCCTTCTGTGTAGCTTATAACTCTGAATATTGTTAAAAGACTTGGCCAGCCAATTCATTTTTTTCTTCAATTGGACGAAATCAATAAACGTCTCCCTGTACTTATTGTCACCATACCGAAAAGATGTTCCATATTCATCAAAGTCATGGAATACTTGGATAATATTCTCAAACCATTCGGGTAAGGCCTGTTTTGCTTGTTTTTTATGATATTCTCGAAAAGAATCTAAAAGTGCCAAAAGATTATGTGTATCTCTTTTTCCGGTCACGTCTTTTAGATATAATTCTGTGGCGTGACGATAATTATAAACGGCAGGGCAGTATAGTTCCCAACAGTGCTTTTCTTCTATTGCACTGTCCGCAACAATGTCACCAGCCAGTTTATAGGAGTTCGCAATTACAAACAAATCAGTTTTCTCATTCACACCTGTATAAAGTGCTCCATGTGTCCAGCTTTCATCTGCATTTTCGGGAAGTTCATAAAACATAGGCGTTATTTTATCCAACTCGTTCTGAATCGATTCGTTTTCATAATGCTCATTTGCATTTAATCCCACTTTGATACATACAATGTCAGGTTCTTCTTCCCAGTAAAAGGATACATAAGCCAGCACCCGAATGTCAGATAAGGTAAATTTTCGGGCCGTTGGTTTTGGAGGGTTTACATGTTCGCTAAGAAACTCCTTAAAATGATATATCCATGTTTTTACTGTTTCTCTTTCTACTTTAAATATCCGAGTAGTATCTCCGATTCCATATAGCAAGCTGTAACTGATCATAGTTCTTCTTAGAAAAAAACTTTAAGATTTTGAATAGCAATAAATTTTAGCATAGATATGCTTACTGCTTTGTAATGTAGAAATTACTTTCTTTTAGAAACCTTTCTAATAATTCGATTTTCTCCTTTTCAGCATTAAGTAAACGTTCATAGAGATTCTTGTTTTCTTCATAAATTTCTATCAGTTTATCAATTGGATTGAAAGTCGGATAGTTCTGTACAAAAGCTACATTATCGTTATTAGTAACTGTATTGCCAATAATGTTATATGCGGATTGCTCATCAAAATTCTTAATAGCCTCAACGGGTACTTTTAGTGCCTGTGCAATCTCTTCCAGTAAGTCAGGCTCAATCGTTTCTCTATCTTCCAGTTGTGATACTTTCTTTTGATTCCACTCTTCACCTAACTCTGCGGCCAATGTACTTTGTTTCACCTGTAGTATCTCCCGAATGCGTTTTAGATTGCGGCCTTCATGGACTTTACGGGGTTCGGTCATGCTGCTCATAACGATTGCTTTTACTTCTTGATTGGGTGTCTAATGTAAGATAATCCCTGGATATGGTATCCGGTGCAATATGCTCATCTTTGCCGTACGATATGCCTTTCAAAACTTGTTACTACAAGCGGTTTCCTTTCCTTTTGTGAGCAGCACCCGATAGCTGTTTCTTTCCTATTTCAATAGCCGGTGCTGTGTATCAATCTGTACCGCTCGATGGAAAGAACCGCACCTATACCCGGCTATCTGGACTGTTATGTCACATATTCTGGTAAGGTCTATAAGGACGGCAAGCTCAAAGTGCCGATCATCAAGAAAGGGAAAGCACCAAAGGTTAGGCTACAGGAAAACGGGCTTGCGAAAGAGTATGGGCTAGCAACACTGGTGGCACAGTCATTCGTTCCCAATACATCAGGCTATACAAAAGTCATCTGCAAAGATGGTAAGAACTACAACTGTTGTGCGGATAACCTCCGTTGGGTGAGTAATCAAGAAGCCGTCCGGCATTCCCTTTTTCCCGGAAAGCCACTCGAGCCTCCAGGTAAGCCAACCGCAAAGAAACTTCCACCACATCAACAGGGGAAGGTCATAGCCAAGAACAGTAATGCCTTTTCGCTGTTGAAAAAGGAAATTACAGACGTAAGTACGTGTGCTTTGTCTATCGACCTCACTGCTGTTCCACTTCCCGGCTTTACCGGCTATTCCATTACACCCTGCGGAAAAGTCTACAGTAAAGACCGGCTACTTACCCCTCAACATCAGGTGGGCAAAGGGGCAAGAGTAAAAGTGAAAAGTGATGCCGGTGTGTTGGAACGGCATACAGTAGCTTGGCTACTGGCAACTGCTTTCATTGCCAACCGGGAACTGCATCCCAAAGTAGTGTTCAAAGACAAGTGTAAGAGCAACATTGCCCTATCCAATCTGCAATGGGTATCAGGGAAAGACTACCATCGCTTCTATCGTACCGTCGCTCCTAAAATTTTAAATTCAAGTAACAGGAGTAAAGCAAAGAAGAAAACGGTAAAACCAGTGTGGGTTGACCCTTACCGGGTACCGATTGAAGACTTTCCCGGTTACTTCATCAGTTCCAGTGGCATCGTCTACAAGGGAAGTAAGCTAGTGAAGCCAGTTGGTAGAGAAGGCAAAGCTTACCGGGTACGCCTGAGACGGTACGATACTCGTCCAGCTACCCAATACTTCTTAGGACTGGCAAAACTGGTGGCACAGCACTTTATCCCTAATCCAAAGGATCATGAACATGTCATCTTCAAAGACCGGGACAATCACAACTGCTGCTCCGACAACATTGCCTGGGTGGATGGAGAAACGTTTGTCTGCTACAGTGGCTTGTTGCAAAAGGGCGGTGGCCGTAAGAAGATTATCGGTAATAGGGAAGAAGCCGCTACAACCTGCACCTATGAACCATTACGCAATTACTACCTGACAGCGGATGACTACTGGCTGCAGCAGTGCTGGGACGATATGGAGCAGCGTCTGCAATACACGCCCAAGTGGGAGCACCTTCGTTCCGATTGTTATCTCTACTTCATCGGCCGGGTACAACGCTACTCTATTACCAGAGACCCGGTAGGATTGATGGTGTTTCACCTGAAAGGACTGAAAGCAAAGCTGCGCCAGGAAATCAGTGTAGACATCCCTTACCGACTGCTGATGCAAACCGATGAAAGCCTACGTAGTGTGGATCAGTATGCTTTGTTAGAAGATTGACAGCTTGTATATACAAACTTTCTCGTTCACCAAAATTCCCATTGGGAACATGGGACAGTAATTGTGTGATAGAAATGGAAGAATACTCTTTTTCAGAGAACTGCGCATTCCACTGTATCTTTCTTATAAGACATGAGGATTCTCATCCGTGTAATCCATCTTTTGTACGAGCCGGTCTTTCATCTCATCCAGGAACTGCGTACGGCTTTTCTTACGGATGCGGATTTCCTGAAACACCCGGTAGTAGTTGCCTAACTTGATACTGAACACTTGTTCCAGGAACAGGGCTACTTCATTCAAGGCAACTTTGCCATGATTGAATACGCCGGTGCTTTGCAGAGCGTAGAGCAGTTCTATCAGTGCCGCCTTGGAGGCTGTCCAGGTGAGCGTGCCGATCAACTGACCAGTAAGAAGTGGTAAGGGAGATTGCAGTTGCGTTACTTCTTTATCCAGGTACTTTGCATACAATTCATTGGCTAGCATCTTCGCTACCAGGAAGTCATAACCTGTAGTGAATAGCGGATCTACATCTATGCCTTGCGTATCCAAGTCTGCCATTAGGTGCGGATTGCCTACTGTGTTTTGCCGGATAAAGAACTGGCTATCTAAAAAGGTGGCTCCTGATCGGTAGTACTGGAACAAGGTGCTGTGTTTCTGAAAGAAGTACGCCAGCTTTTCTCCTTCCTTACTCAAGAACTGTTCTACTGCTGCTTTTCCTGCAGGTGGCCAGCGCAATAATAGCCGTGACACCTTAGCATAATAAAGGAACAGGCAGTAAAATTTGGGTTTAACCTTCTTGAAGAAATGAATCTCTTCCTCGGTAGAAGAAAAGCCGCTATTAACAACATCTGTTTTCAACTGCACCAGGTACTGGCGCACAACCATCAAGCTCTGGTAGGCAACCGTCTGTGGGGTGAGCGCTTCTTGTGCTACTTGTTCCAGTTCTTCTTCCAGTTCAGCATAGAGCTGGTCATAGGATTGATGGGTAATGTTCATACGATATATAGATGAATGGGGTATGCTTCGTAAAGGCTACATCTTAATTCAGACCTAACAGGAGCAAAGAACAGGCACCCATGAAAAAAGGAATCGGGAATTCGGGAGAAAAAATGTCGAGATCGGGAGTTTTTCAAAATGTGCCTTTATCAGCATATTTTTCCTACTCACAGTTTATCCTACTAAAACTATAGAATGCTGAGGCAAACAATAGCCTTGAAAGGAGGTATTAACATTAAAGCCAAAAAAGCATCAGGTTGTAGAAAGGAGAGGTATGGTCATAGATTGTAGCACCTTAAAATTCTATCAACCAGAATTAAGGGTACAATTAATTTGATAGCAAAAATGAATTTCCAGAATGGGTTATCAGCTTAGCAAAATGATTTGAATAATGACCAATATACCACAGGAAAAAACAAGGACAGCCTGCATGAAATATAACCTAATTGCTTACTATTTCTTATATTTGAAGTAACAACGATCTATAGAAACTTGCATTGTGCGTGATTCATGTAGTAGGAAGATGAAGAGGTTGCAGTTGGTTGATTATTAGCGTATTATGCGGACGGTTCGAATCCCTTCCTCTCTGCTGATAGTCAAACTAAATTACATTAAAGGCCCCTGAATCGTTGATTCCGGGGCTTTTTTATTGTTGATAGTTTATCATTTCTCACAAAATCAAACGCTTGGCTTGCCTACAGTTAGGGCAATAATTTTGAGTAACGTTTGTATTTCAGTTTTTACAATCCATTTATTGTATGCAAGTAATTTTCCAAATTATTATTTACGGTCGGTTCAGTAAGCTTATTGCTAAAGGTCTAGAGTTTTGTACTGAACGAGTAGAAACAAAGATAAACGTGCAAGGTGTGCCCGCCGCCTCTTACTAAGCCCTTTGTTATGCATTCGTTTATGTCAAAGTAGTATTTGTATGAGTACAGAAAGTCGTTATTGGCTTAAGCAATAAATGAAGTCTTGAAAACTGTTTCCTATAGCATCATTTCGTTCAGCTTTGTGTCTCACTACAAGCATTCGGGGGAAGTTTTATAAAGAAAGCAGCATACTAGAGTTCATCCCGAAATAATCAGAATAAACTCAGGTACGCTCCTTTAAAGTGCTTTATATTTTTTCCAAACACTCTTGTTGAAGACACAAACCAGGTAAATAATATTTTATCTGGCTTGCACTTTTTTCTTCGATGCACTAAAAGAAAGTAAGAAACCGGTGATAACAAGTGAAGTAACCAACACCTTTTTCAACAGGCCTTTTTTATTGTATTTCCATTCCGCTTTCATGCCTTTCTCTGCCAGTATATTGGGAAACTTACCCTGCTTTATATCGGCTATAATTCCCTCTACTACATTTACCCTGTCAGCTAATAGCAGGGGCAGCCAATGACCATATTCCGATTCACTTTGCTTAAAGGCCAGCCGACGAATCTTACCGCTCAAACCCGTTGGTGGGTTGGGCGTACCAAACGTAGCCGTCATGTGCGGATACTCAACAGATAATAATATTTCCTCATTTTGAGGTTGTAGCGGTGGACGTTCCCAGTTCAAGCGTTTGTGGTCATCACCTGTATAGTTTTTGATGGGGTAGGTAGGTTCATTTTCGGGATCAGCATCAATGCCCCAACCTTTTATATGTGCGTAATCATTTGGATCGAGTTCCATAATAAGCCTCCTTTTTATATTCTGGCAGATGGTGGTACCAGGATGGTTTTAATACAATTATCTAGCTTGGCAGAAAAGATGTGGTAAGCGTCTGATACTTCCTGCAAAGGCACTTTGTGCGTAATGATTTCTTTAGGATTTAGTCGGCCTTCCTTGATATGTTCTATCAATTTAGGCAACAAGCGCCTTACCGATGCCTGGTTGGCTCGTATGGTTAAGCCTTTGTTTACCACATTGCCAATCGGCACCAGGTTATCCGTTGGGCCATATACGCCCACCACAGAAACAATTCCACCTTTCTTTACTGAATTAATTGCCCAGTGTAGCGCCGTAGCAGCACCAGCTTGCAGCAGTAATTTTTTGCCGGTAATAGTTTGTAAAGCGCTGCCTGAAGCATCGGAACCTACGGCATCAATACATACATCTGCACCAAAGTTTCCGGTTATCTTTTTAATGAATAATACAGGGTCTTTCATTGAGCGGAAATTGTACACTTCGCACTGGGCGTAGTTCTTTACAAACTCCAGCCGATACTCTACATGGTCTATCACTATTACCCGGCCTGCACCAAATAACCAGGCACTTTTTGCCGCCATTATTCCTACGGGTCCTGCACCAAATATTACCACCGTATCACCCTTTTTTATACCGCCCATTTCTGCTGCCTGGTAGCCGGTTGGTACTACATCGGTTAGCAATACGGCATCATCCATATCCATCCAATTGGGGATGACCATTGGGCCTACATCAGCATGGGGTACCCGCACATATTCAGCCTGGCCACCATCGTAGCCACCTGCTGTGTGCGAATAGCCGTATATAGCGCCTACAGCTGTTGCACAAGGATTCGATTCGTGGCAATTGCCAAACAACCCTTGTTTACAAAAAGCACAACGACCACAGGCTACATTGAAGGGCACAATTACATGATCGCCTACTTTTAATTTCTTGATATCTGTACCGATATCTTCCACCACGCCAATAAACTCATGGCCAAAGGTGGTCCCTACTCTTGTATCCGGCACAAGCCCATGATACAGGTGTAAATCGGAGCCGCAAATACAGGAACGGGTCACCCGAATAATGGCATCTTCCGGATGCAGAATTTCAGGCATTGGTTTGTGGTCGGCACGTACCCGGTACGGCCCACGATAATTCATGGCTAGCATACTATAATGTTGATTGAAACGTAATGAAATGAGTAAGTATCAACAGGTTGCAAGGGAATGAAATGTAAATACTACAAATGAAAGAAATTGCCCTCGTAGAGGTAATATGATGATGTTTGCGTTTTACAAAGCAGAGGCCACTTTTCCGTTGCCATCAGCTTCCTGAGATCGGAAACCTGCATGTATATTAGTAGTAAGGGCAGCAACTATTTCTAAAATACCTATTACCAGGTGAGGTAGATACACTTCTTTGGCAAAGCCAAATAGCCACGGCGAGGCTGCTAACAAGGCTCCACCTAAAAAGTCTAGCACCAGGTGAATACTCATAGGAATTTTGCGGGCTACGCCCCACTCATAATCAGTAAATAAACTGTAAAGAATAACTGCCGCACCCAAAATAATAGGAACCATATTTTTTGCACTGTTGCCAATGTTTGCAGTATCAGCAAAGTTGAACATCCATGGTGCAGTGATTAATAGCATCCCTACCACATAATCAAGCACTCCATGAATCTTTGTCGGGATAAATCTCATCGTAATAATTGTAATTTTAGGTATAAGTCACAAACGGTGCCACGTATCTGCTTCCTCCACCTTATTTCATCCCGGAATAATTAATTTATTAATTACTGGTTTAATTTGTCTTGTGGCATCATTATATCACAAGCGGTTATTAATTAGAAAATATTTATTATGTTTTATCACGTACAATCGCTAATCAATCCCATAGTAGCAGATGAGCCCGATCCATCGGCGGCAAATGCATTGCAGGAAGGCCTGGGTGGGCAGTTCGGGGAAATGCGGACTATGATGCAGTATCTGTTTCAGAGTTTCAATTTTAGAGGCAATGCAACTCCTTATCTTGATTTAATACAAGGGGTAGGACTTGAGGAAATAAGCCACGTTGAGCTGATTGCAAAAACCATTGCTCAATTGCTAGATGGTTCTCCGGAATACCAGGGTAAAAAGTTTGAAACACCAGGTAAAGATGGCAAGGCCACTATGGCAATGGCTAAAGAGCAAAAAAATCCACACCACTACATAGTTGGTGCTCAGGGAGCGTTACCGGTAGATGCAGCAGGAAATCCCTGGAGCGGTTCGTATGTGCATAGCCACGGCAACCTTGTACTGGATTTGATGGACAACCTTGTATTGGAAGCAACGGGTCGTTTACAAAAATGCAGGATATACCAAATGTCTGAAAACAAGACATTGAGAGCCACTGTTGCTTACCTGATTGTAAGAGATGAAGCACACCAGGCTGCTTTTGCAAAAGCACTGGAAACACTTGGGGTAGATTGGGGCAAAGTACTCCCGGTGCCAAAGTTTGATTCTTCTCAATTTCCGGAAGTTAAAAAGTTACTGGATGCTGGCCTTCACAGAGAGCAGTATCATTTTAGATTAGATGGTTCTCAAATGGAGAAGATTTACAGTGGAAGTTCCCCTTTTAATGATGGAACGGAGCTTACTACTTTAAAAGAACCTCGTGAAAGCTTTCCTATACCAAGAGCTCCGGAAAGACCTGAAGAATTTGCACCCGGACTTGATCCTGAAATGCAGGACCTGGCAGATGCCTTTACCGAATTCAAAGAAAATTTGCGATCTTCTAATTAAAGGATCAATACAACGAACGATATTAATAGGGATTAGGTTTTGTGAGTTTTTGTAGCCCGGCTTCAAGCCGGGCTTTTTTATACTTAAGCTCTTTTCCTTACTCAATGCAAATACCAGCAATATATTTCCTCCACCCAAGTAAAGAATAACTCAAAATTGCATCATCAAATTTCCTTGGTTCTAATCAAAAAAACTGCAGTTGAAGCGTTCAAGTTCGTTAAAAAACGATACTGAGAAGGAGCAATAAAGTAATTAAAGTGAACCTTGTTTATCTACTGTACAAGTCTACTTTTACAAAAATTATTTACAGCTACCCAGTATTTGCTTTATGAATGCTTTAAAACGTAACAATGTTGTAATCCGTGGCAAAGGCACAAACGTCATGCTTTTTGCACATGGATTTGGTTGCGACCAAAGCATGTGGCGTTTTGTAGCCCCAGCATTTGAAGATGCCTATCAAACTGTTTTGTTCGACCATGTAGGTGCTGGCGGCTCCGATTTATCTACCTATAGCAAAGAAAAGTACAGCAACTTAAAAGCGTACACGCAGGATATTATTGAAATCATCCGGGCACTAGCAGTAGAGAAGGTCGTTTTTGTGGGGCACTCTGTAAGTGCCATGATGGGAGCTATGGCTGCTAAAGAAGCACCCGAACTTTTTAAGGCTTTAATATTAGTTAGCCCTTCGCCGTCTTTTATAAATGATGGTGACTATACCGGTGGCTTTACCCGCCCCCAGATTGATGAGTTGCTGGAAACATTGGAAAGTAACCACATGGGCTGGTCAATGACTATGGCTCCCGTAATTATGGGCGAAGAAAATGGTACTGAACTGGTGGGAGAACTATCCGGTAGCTTTTGCCGCATGAACCCCGATATTGCCAGGCAGTTTGCCAGGGTTACTTTTTTAGAAGATACCCGACCTGTGTTGAAAGAGGTATCTGTGCATTCTCTCATTTTACAGTCTAAGTACGATGCCATTGCACCTGTATCAGTAGGTGAATATGTACAGGCACAAATGCCGGATAGCCAGTTGGTAGTGCTGGATACTATTGGCCATTGCCCCCATTTAAGTGCACCTGAGCAAACCGTTGCAGTTATAAAAGGATTTTTACAATAATGGCTGACTATAAATCCCCTTTGCCACCCATTACATTCGAAAATGACTTCGAAGATTTCTTCAACCATTCTTTGTGTGGGCTATTTACCACTAACAGAGAAGGCACTATCCTTCGGGCAAATGCACAACTGGCTAAATGGCTGAGTTATAGCCCCGAAGAACTAAGCGGTATGCGTTTTACCGACTTACTGAGTATTGGTAGTAAAATGTATTCTGAAACGGTACTATGGCCCTCTTTACGCATCAATGGTTTGGTAGATGAGGTATCGCTGGAATTGGTTGGAAAAGAGGGTAAAAGAATGCACGTATTTGCCAATGCGTACGAACGAAGGAATGAAGAAAACCAATCATTATTTACCCGGTTTACATTGTTTAAAGCTGCAGACCGGCAGGTGTATGAGCAAAACCTGAAAGGTGCTAAAAAACAAGCCGAAACAAGCCTTGATGAAGAACGGGCAAATGCGGTACTAAGGGAACAATTTATAGCTGTGCTGGGGCATGATTTACGCAACCCACTTAGCGCCGTTTTAAGTGGTTCATCCTTGTTGCTAATGCAGGAATTAAATCCTGGAAGCCAAAGAGTAGCTACCACTATCTACCGCAGTGCCAACCGCATGAAGGAAATGATAGAAAACATTTTAGATTTTGCCAGGGTAAGGCTGGGCGGCGGTATGATTATGAATTGCCAGCCTACTGCTATTGCACCTATTGTAACCCAGGTTGTAACTGAACTTACCACCACCTGGCCCGATAAAAAAATTGAAACTGATATAGCGGTAACGGAACTTATTAATTGTGATGGCCCACGGCTGGCTCAACTATTATCTAACCTAGTGGGCAATGCACTTACACATGGCTCGGCCAACTACACTGTGTTTGTTAGCGCAATGGTGGTAGGCAATGTGTTTGAACTTTCGGTAACCAACCAGGGAAATACTATACCCGTTGAGGTATTGGAAAACCTGTTCGAGCCCTTCAAAAGAGAAAGCAGTTCCCCCAGTCAGCAAGGGCTGGGCTTAGGCCTGTACATTGCCTCTGCTATTGCTCAGGCACATGGCGGCACACTCAATGCCACATCAACGGAGATAGAAACAAAATTTACTTTTCAGATGAAAGTTGAATAGTAATATAAATCTTTCCTGGCAAGGCACTGGTATAGCTAAAGCGGATAAGCTACAAAAAAGCTAACCCACTAAGCTTCATAAACAAGATGAAATAGAGCGCTTCACTGCTTATGTTTTAGGCGCTGCTGAAAGTAGTATTTACTTCAAAGGCTTCGCTTCCAGTGCAATGGGTACCACCTCTACTAATTCAAGCGATTTTACCATTTTCAAAGTGCCGGTTTTATACTTTAAAAAATGGGGCGTTTTTATATGTACCTGGTAGGCACTGTCACTGGCATACACTTCAAAAACAGTTACATGGGTAGGTTGGTCTTTTTCATATACTGCATTTAGCATAAGTACACCGGGCTCCACCTTTACAGCTACTGCTGCATGTTCTGCAAGGGCCACTCTGTATTTGCTCAGGTAATCCGAATCAATAACTATTTTGGCAATTCTTACTTTCATATTGTTTTGAGCAAATATTGCTTTTGAAGAAAATAATACAAACATCAACAGAAGACAGAAACGCTTAAATTTCATAGGGGATCAATTGTTTCAATAAAAATACACAACCTGGGTTATGTGTAGGAATAGAACATATACAGCTACAGCGGTATATTAAAAGAAAGAGGCACAGAATAATTCATGATGCCGCTTCTTAAGTAAAAGTTCAGCGTATGAATAGCTTCTACAATTTTTCGCCATTGCTATTTCAGATTCCGCTCTTTTAAAATTTCTTCCAGTTCCTTGTTTTTATACTTTGAATTATTAATTAATTTATAGGCAAAGAACAAAGGGATGAGGGTGAAAAAACCTAAACTGTTTTTTGCAATACTGTAAATGATAATCCCGATCAGGAAACCAATTAGTATAGCATTAATGATGGAAGCTGATTTCATTTTTTTTGCTTCCTGCAATAATTCTTGGTCTGTTAATTCTGTTAGTTTCGTTTTCTCCATTTGTAATATTTTGCTTATTCAATTAGGTTATTACTGTGGTCGCTCACAACAGCCTTCAACTTTCGCCGCTGCAAAAGCAAAAATGACCCTTAAATCCGTTATCAATCTTCTTTCGATTAATCGCCTGCGGCTTTAGCTTTCAGTTTTGTGAAACACGAAGCTAAGCAAGGCATCAAACTTGAATAGGGACGGACTACCACAAACAAAAGTCCTTTAATTTGTAAAATAATTCAACCCGCTACGCTAGCCATTCAGTCAGGGGCTGCATAGCTTCTTTTATAATCAACTACATGCCTGTTTTTTCCAACGAGTCTTTAGAAAACGATCTTAGTTTGTTTGCCGCCGTGCTGGATGCTACTGCCACTGGTGTAGCCATTACCGACCACCAGCAGCCCGATGAACCCATCATTTACTGCAATCCTGCCTTTGAAATATTATCTGGCTATAGCCGGGATAGTATCATTGGGCGCAACTGCCGCTTTCTGCAGGCCAACGACCGCAACCAGAAAGCCCGGCAAATAGTAAGAGATGCCATTAAAAACGGCGTAAGTGCCCGGGTTGAGCTTAGAAATTACCGTACCGATGGAACCCTGTTTTGGAACGACCTTATCATATCGCCGGTAAAAAATAAGGAAGGTGTCGTTACCCATTTTGTAGGTATACAAACAGATATTTCTCAGCGCAAAAAAGTGGAAGCCGATTTGAAAAGCGAACAGGAAAAACTGGAGCGGCGGATAGAGGAACGTACTAAAACAATAAAGGCCAATGAGGAATATCTTGAAGGTATTGTACAAACCATTAGAGAAAGCCTGCTGGTACTGGATAAAGACCTTACTGTAATTAGTGCCAACCCCTATTTCTACAATAGTTTTAAAGTATCGGAAGCAGAAACCGTTGGCGTAAAACTGTACGACCTGGGCGAGGGCCAATGGAATATACCCGCCCTGCGGGATTTGCTGGAACATGTGCTGCCACACAACAACCCTTTTGAAGGCTTTACGGTAGCGGCCGACTTTCCGCATATAGGCCATAAGAATATGTTGGTAAATGCCTACCAAGTAGAGCATGAGGGGGCTTATAAAGACCGCATACTACTAGCGCTGGAAGATGTAACAGAGCGTAGAGAACAGGAACGCCGTAAAGACGATTTTTTAGGCATAGCCAGCCACGAACTCAAAACGCCACTTACCAGTATTAAAGGCTATATACAGCTATTAGTAAGGTTGATAAAGCAAGGCCCCACACCCAAAGTGGATGATATTTTAGGCAAAACAGAAAATTATGTTGATAAACTGAATAACCTGATCACCGACCTGCTGGATGTATCTAAAATACAATCGGGCAAGCTGGAGTTTCGAAAAGAAGTCTTTGATTTTGACGAAATGGTAAAAGATGCGGTGGATGGTATATTAGCTGGCCAGTCATCCCATAGTATCAACCTGATGGGCAGTACTGGCAGCCAATGCCTGGGCGATAAAGAACGACTGGAACAGGTAGTGCAAAACCTGCTTACCAATGCTATCAAATACTCGCCCCAATCAAAAGAAGTAACACTGCATATTGGTAAGGTGAGCAACTTTTTAAAAGTAGCCATTACCGACTACGGTGTAGGTATTGATAAGAAAGACCAGAAGCGAATATTTGAACGTTTTTACCGGGTAGATGCTGTACAAAAAGATTTTCCGGGCATGGGCATAGGCCTGTATGTATGTGAGCAGATTGTAACCCAGCACGGCGGCACACTATGGGTAGAAAGTGAAAAAGGAGTAGGCTCAACCTTCAACTTTACGGTGCCGGTAAATGCTCTAAAGCCGATGGAATAATAGCTTTTACAAAGTTTGGTAAGTGCCTTTCTTACCCACAGGGTTTCCGGTTTTCTTAACCCTGTGTACTCGCAATAGTCTCCCGATAAATTGAATGCTGTTGATTTATACACCAACAAAGAAGCCCGCAACACTGCGGGTTTTTTTGTTGGCATTTGGGTTTATGTGTTTTAGGTCTATCATGCAGCTTTGTGAGACACGAGGCTGAGCAGCTAGACATCTGAATTTTATGCTGATTTGCGAAACTGTTTGTAATCCCGATCAGGGACTTTTGGTGGGTGGAAAAATGGAACGACAAAGCACCAGCCGTTTCCGCCACGGCGGACAAACTCTATCGGAACGTTTGGTAGCTCCCAATGCTTCCTGCTACCCACCAGCTGTGCCAGGGGCATAGAAAACCGGTCTATACTGTCTATATAAAATTTAGATGCGTTTGCCCTGTTAGTAGAGTAATTAGAATAAAGTGAATGCTGGACCTATGTTTGCTTCGGGTTGTCAAAGTTAGGAATGAGCAAAATTTTGGTGGTGGACGACGATGTGGATTTACTTTTCAGCGTAACGAGAATATTAAAGAAAAATGCCTTTACCGTTATTTCGTTGTCAGACTGTACTGTAGCTATTCAGGTGGCACTAAATGATCTCCCCGACATCATTTTACTGGACGTGAACCTGGGGCCATGCGATGGCAGAGAAATTTGCTACGAGATAAAAGAGAAGCTTAAGCTTTCTATTCCGGTGCTCTTATTTTCGGCCCACGGCGAATATGCTGCCTCTGTAACGGATCATAAAGCAGACGGATTTATTCAAAAACCTTTTGATTCATCAGAATTTATAGAAATGATACGCATGCACTTACGGTAAACCGATCAGGCACAGAATACAATAAGTTATTATATCAACAGCTATGCAGTGGTGGGTAGCGTAAAGTAAAAAGTAGAGCCTTTGCCGGGTTTACTTTCTACCCGTATAGTGCCCTGGTGCCGGTCAATAATTTCTTTGCATAAATACAGGCCAATGCCAAAGCCTGAAACACTAGCATCATTCCCCACCCGGTAGTAGCGTTCAAATAGCTTAGGCACATCTTCCTCCTTAATGCCAATGCCTTCATCCTGAACGCTTAGTATAGCCATACCCTCCTTGGTAATGCAGGCTACATTTACTACACTGGTAGCAGGCGAATACTTAATAGCATTACTGATAAGGTTGCTGATAACATGGCCTATTTTATCCCGGTCGGCCAACACAAACGTAGGTTTTACCGGGGCAAATACTACCTGGTGGCTATTAACAGATGTTACTATTTCTTCCTCGGCTTCTTTTACCAGGTCGGCCATATCAAAGCGGGTTTTATCAATCTGAATTTTGCCCGATTCTAACCGGGAAATATTCAGGAACCCGTTAATCATAGTCGTCATTTTGCTCATTTGCTTATTGGCTTTTTGCAAAATGCCAGCGGTAAAACTGTCTTCATTTTTAGTAGCTTTTAGCTGCAAAAACTGTAGGTACCCACTTACGGAGGTAAGCGGTGTTTTCAGTTCGTGGCTCACCATCCCAATAAAGTCGTTCTTACGTATTTCGTCCAGCTTCTTCTCGGTAATGTCGTTTATAATACCGGTATAGTAGCTCTTGCCATCATTTAGTGTTTGCACGGTAGCCACGCCCCTTATCCAACGGATTACACCATCATGGTACCCAATTACGGGGTATTCTTTATCAAAAGGAATATTATGAACAATGGCTGCTTCTATTCCGGCTAATACATCCGGACGATAATCTTCCCGAATTTGCGCCGCTGCTGCTTCGTACGACATTTCTTCGTCCACCCCATATCCAAAAATTTCCTTTAGCCGGGGCGATGCGTTCAATTTGCCATCAGCAATATTTACAGAAAAGGTGGCTAGTGCTGCAGCATCAACAGCCATTCGCAGGTTTTCTTCTGCCTGTTTTATTTCTTTAATAGCCAGCATCTGCTCCGTTACATCTACCGCCATATCCATTACCCTATATACTTCTCCGGCACTATTGAAAATAGGCTTGTAAGTAAAGTCGAAGTAAAAAGTTTGCAATTTGCCGTCTATTACCAGGTCGGCTCTAGCCCCGCTAAC
>CAXTDG010000011.1:14778-19149 GCA_964242675.1 uncultured Chitinophagaceae bacterium | reverse complement strand
ATTTCGATATCACCCGCCCCGTACATTACGAGCCTGCCATGGGTAGCCCCAAAGAGCCGGGATACATGGATCCCAGCGACCCTCGTTACCTTAAATCCAACGACCATTCGCATCGCATTCAAAACCCGTTGGATCAATATTATGTGGACATTGTAAGCCGTATGTATCCCAGTGATTATACGGCACCATTGTTAGCCAATCAACCTAATGGTGATAATCGGCCCATCTTCTTTGTGGAATATTCCCATGCCATGGGTAACTCAGTAGGTAATCTGAAAGATTTCTGGGATCAGTGGCGTAGTACCAAACGCATTATTGGCGGAGCCATCTGGGAATTTAAAGACCAGGGATTATTGAAGAAAGATAGTGCAGGTACTCCTTTCTACGCTTATGGCGGCGACTATGGCGAAAGATATTTTGACGATTTTACCATCAAAGGTGTAGTAGCCGCCGATGGCCGACCCAAGCCGGAAATTTATGAGTGTAAGCATGTATTTCAGCCAGTTAGTTCCGAACTCATCGATCAGCAAAAAGGATTGATAAAAATCACTAATCGCCATGCAACAAAATCTTTGAGTGATTACATTATTACACTTCAGGTAAGAGAAGATGGAAAGATTATTTCTGTAAAAACATTACCTAAAATGATGGTTGCTGCCGGAACAGACACGACTATCAACATCAGTGCTTATTTACCTAAAAAGAAAGAAGGTAGCGAGTATTTAGCCGATATTCATTTCTCTTTACCGGAAGCTACAAGCTGGGCAGATAAAGGGTTTGAAATTGCTGAAGATCAATTTGCATTGACAAATTACAAGGAAATTGTTCCTGAAAAATCTTATCACTACGAATCCATTAAAGTGGATACGACTGGTGCTGTTTATCAACTCTCTAATAAAAACTTTGCTATTCGTATCAACAAGCAAAATGGTGCTTTGACTTCTTACATTCAAAACGGAATTGAACAAATTGAAAAACCCCTATTGCCGCATTTTACACGTCCACTTACTGATAACGATAAACGAGGTTGGAAGTCAAACAGGAAACTGAAGCCTTGGTATGAGTCAAAGCCGCAGCTTACCAAGACAATCATTCGTTCGACACATGCAGCAAAGGATGTTTACTATATCAGCAGCAATTACAGTTTGATAAATGATAGCGCAAAAGTAAATGTGTTGTACACAGTTTATGGTGATGGACGTGTTCATGTGCAGTACAATCTTTTTGCAGATACTTCATTACCAAACATTCCGAATGTTGGTATGCAAATAGGCGTTCGGCGTAAGTACGATGACATCAGTTATTATGGACGTGGCCCTAAAGACAATTACATAGATCGTTACTCAGGTTCCGAAGCAGGTATATACACCCAAAAAATAAATGACTTCCGAGAACAATATGTAGTGCCACAGGAAAGTGGAAACCGCACAGATGTTCGCTGGATGTTTTTGCATGATTCTGCTACGGATAATGGCTTGTTAGTAATGGCCGATAGCTTACTGAGTATGAGTGCATCGCCTTACACCGATTCGGTTACAGAAACTGCACGGCATACTAATAAATTGAAAGATGCCGGTTACCTAACGTTGAATATTGATCTAATTCAAATGGGTGTTGGCGGTAATGATAGCTGGAGCGATGTAGCTGCCCCATTACCGCAATATCAAATTCCATCCAAAAATTATCAGTATGGATTTTACTTATTGCCATTGAAAAGCAAGACAGATAAAATTTCTATAGATACAAAATGGATTAAAGAACGGCAGGATTATTTCGACAGATAAGTGCAGTAATCTTTTGGAGACCCTCTGTAATTTTCTATGAAGCAGCGGCATTGGCGACGCTCCGTTCGAATGTATATTTCCATGGCATCTGTGGTCGCATTTTTTTGGCTTTCATCACTTTTGAAAAATTCCCAAGCTTTTCAAAAGTTTATCAGCAACTCAACTGTAGAATCTACATGAAGCAATTCATCAGATATAATGTTTGTATCCTGTTTTTTGCATTGGTTTTCAGCAGCATGCAGGCTCAACAGAAAATTGACATCCAGTCCATTTTTCAGCATCCGCCCGAATCTGCTAAACCCTGGACGTTGTGGTACTGGATGCATGGCGCCATCAGCAAAGCAGGCATTACTGCCGATTTGGAAGCCATGAAAGAGATTGGATTGGGCGGTGCTTATATTGTCAACATTCAGGATACGGTTGCTTCTATTCCATTTAAGCCTACAGCAAGACAACTAACCCCCGAGTGGTGGGAAATGATCCGTTTTACAATGCAGGAAGCGAAACGGCTGAACCTAAAATTAGGCCTGCATGTGAGCGATGGTTTTGCGTTAGCTGGCGGCCCTTGGATCACACCGGAATTGAGTATGCAAAAAGTAGTTTGGAATGTTACCAACATAGCAGGAGGACAGAAGCTGACCACCGAACTCAACAAAGGCGAAGCTTATAAAGGTTATTACAAAGACCTTGCGGTATATGCGTATCCAGCACCAGATGGAATCAATAAATCGTCCAGTCTATTAACGCCAAAAGTTACCACAAGCATCGATAGTATTGACGCTTCATTTTTGCTAAAGCCAGACAATAAAAAGAGTTTTAGCAGTAATGATAGTTGCTGGATTCAATATGCATTTGCGCAGCCTTTTACTTGTCGTGCTATCGTTATTCGTAAACCGGGCACCAGTTTTCAATCGCAGCGTTTGCTGGTGCAGGTAAGTGATGATGGTATTCATTTTACAGATGTTCAAAGGCTCGAACCTACCCGTCATGGCTGGCAGGATGGCGATGCAGATAACACTTATTCTATTCAACCCACAACCGCTAAATATTTTCGGTTTGTGTATGGCAAAAGTGGTACGGAACCCGGATCCGAAGATTTGGATGCCGCTAAGTGGAAACCTTCTTTAAAAATTCAGGGAATTGAATTATTGGCAGAACCCCGCATTCATCAATACGAAGCAAAAAATGCTTCTGTTTGGCGGATAGCTGCTGCAAGTACAGCGCAGCAAATTCCCGATACGCTTTGCATTGCAAGAAAAAATCTTATTGATGTAACCAAATATTTACAACCTGATGGCACACTCAATTGGCAGGCCCCAGCCGGAAATGATTGGGTTATTTTACGAATGGGTTACACCAGTACCGGTCATCAAAATGAAACGGCAGGCGCAGGTAAAGGACTGGAATGTGATAAGTTCAATCCTGCTGCAATCAAGCTGCAATTCGACAATTGGTTTGGTACTGCTTTCGCCAAAAATCCAGTACTGGCAAAAGAAGTATTAAAGGTATTTTACATTGATAGCTGGGAAGCGGGCAGCCAGAACTGGTCGCCTTTGTTCAGAGATGAATTTGTAAAGCGCCGTGGTTACGATCCGGTTCCCTGGTTGCCCTGCATGGCCGGTTTACCGGTAGAAAGTATCGCCGCCTCTGAAAAGTTCTTACATGATGTTCGGGAAACGATTGCCGAGTTGGTGAATGATGTTTTTTACACAATCCTGGCCAAACTGGCAAAAGAAAAAGATTGCCTTTTTACAGCTGAGAATGTTGCGCCGACCATGGCCTCCGATGGCATGCTGCATTTCGGAAAGGTTGATTTGCCCATGGGAGAATTCTGGCTGAATAGTCCTACGCATGATAAACCCAATGACATGCTGGATGCCATTTCTGGAGCACATATTTATGGAAAAAACATTGTGCAATCAGAGGCTTTTACAACCGTTCGGATGAACTGGAACGAGCATCCCGGGATGCTGAAAACTTTACAGGATCGGAATTACGCATTGGGTGTTAACCGGCTGGTGTATCATGTATTTTCACATAATCCTTTTACGGATCGTAAACCCGGCGTTACGCTGGATGGTGTTGGTTTATATTTTCAACGGAATCAAACATGGTGGAAACAAGGTAAGGCTTGGGTAGATTATGCTACCCGCTGCCAGGCGCTGTTGCAATTGGGCAAACCGGTTGCGGATATTGCTGTTTTTACCGGAGAGGAAGTACCCCGCCGTTCGGTATTACCAGATCGTTTGGTATCAGTGTTGCCCGGCTTGTTTGGCAAAGAAAGGGTAGAAGCCGAGGCCAAAAGATTAGCGAATGTTGGTGAACCGGTTCAAACCATTCCCGACGGTGTAAATAGTTCGGCCAACATGTTTAAAGCGGAAGATTGGATTGACCCGCTCAATGGTTACCAATACGATTGTCTGAATCCCAATGTGTTGAAAAAAGCAACGGTAAAAAACGGTAGAATCATTTTGCCCAGTGGAGCTAATTATGGTGTATTGGTGCTGCCCGGCAAAACGAAAATGGATCCGAATGGCGATACGTTATCTACGGCTATGCGAAGTGTTGTGCAGAAATTGATTGATGC
>CAXTDG010000011.1:0-14768 GCA_964242675.1 uncultured Chitinophagaceae bacterium | reverse complement strand
AGGAAAGGTGATTGTATCTGCTAGTTCGGGATTGAAATCTAATTCAAAAGTTGGCGGAAAGCTTTTACCTGCACCGTATCACCAGGAATTTTTCACTGAAATTGGTTTGCAGAAAGATGTAGTAATTCATCAAACAGATAATCATTTCCCTAACGCCATTGCATGGAATCACCGCTCTGGTCCCGGTTTCGATATTTATTTTCTTGCTAATCAATTAAATCAGGCGCATGCTTTTACCGTTTCCCTACGTGCTGCTGGTAAACTGCCGGAAGTTTATAACCCAGTTACAGGTCAAAAATTATCTATTCGTAGCTGGCAAATTGAAGAGGGAAGAACCACTCTTTCTATGGATTTGGCAGCTAATGCTTCAGCATTTATTGTGTTACAGCAAATCACACAATTGGATAATAATTATTATAGGAAAAAGCGAAAGACCGATTCAAAAATGATCGACAGAGAATGGCTGGTTCGTTTTGATATGGCTTATAGTGGACCGTCTCATTCTGTTGTATTTACTCAATTGCAGGATTGGAGCCGGTCGTCTGATTTTGCTATTCGATATTATTCTGGTACTGCTATTTATACCAAGACTATTCAAATTGATTCAAACACTAAAAATGCTGTTTTAAATTTAGGAGAAGTAGCCAACATCGCCACCATAAAAGTAAACGGTGTTGACTGCGGTACCGTTTGGACGCCGCCTTATTCCGTGTATATTTCCAAAGCCATTAAACCCGGAGAAAATAAAATAGAAATCGCTGTAACGAACACCTGGCATAATGCTCTAATTGGCGATCATTTATTACCAGAGAATCAGCGTAAACTTTGGACAACTGCTCCTTTCCGGCTGGAAGGTAAGCCACTGGATAAAGCCGGATTGATTGGGCCGGTAAAGTTGATGACAAGCCAATAAAATAGCTGGCAGATTACTGAAGGAATGATCGGTTTTGGAAGCGCCAAGGATAGCAGTGGAAAGCCCACAGGCGGCGGATGAATAATGAGATAAATAAAAATGCTGCAACGCCGCCGAGGATCCCGACCTATCGGTACGGGACAGGCATTGGAACGGATAGCCCGGCCCGCAGGGGGCGCCCTCATTCTCTTTTATGGCTTTGCCAGCATATTTACCACATCCTTTGCTCTTTCTTTTGGCAGTACTTCCAGCATTTTCAATTCACCGTTTTGCAGGATCGCTTCTACTGTAGTTTGATAAGGTGCATGTAGCTTAAAATGGACATCGAGATTCTTGGGCCAGGCGGGGAATAGCATAATCTTTTTATCGTCGGTTTGCAGCAGCATTTCCTGCAGGCCAATCATGCCGCTGCCACCCCAATTGTGGTCGGGCACCCAATCGAAACCCGGCCCCCAAAACGCCGGGAAGCGGCGACCGCTGTTGGCTAGTTTTAGAAAATTGAGTCGTACGGCTTCATCCGTGAGGCCTAGCCGGGCAGCAAAAATGTTATCCTGCTTCCAGCCTACATGGCTGCGAAATTTTAGGGCCAATGTATCATAACGGTAGGTATTGATGGCAGTATCGAGGCCAGGCTTGCCTACGCCAAAAATACCCCAGGGGAAGACAGGGTAAAGCTGCATTGGCTCTGTGTTGTTAATGCGTTCCCAGTGTAAGGCAGGCGCAATGGTAGTGTAGTTGTTGCTGTAAGCAAAGTTGATGGGCGGAATGCGATGAAGAAGGTTTGTAAAATAGGTTTGCTTCGTACTGTCTAAATAACCAGATTGTAGTAAAGTCTTAGTAACGGTTTGTAGCGCTGCGATAGTAGACGTGGCGTTGTAGGCCATCTTATACGTTTCGCCCCCGGAGCCAGGGTATAGCACTAAGTGGCCGGTTCCATCCAGCGCTTTACTACCTCTTTGTCGGGCCAGATATTGATAATGTTCATCGAAAAATTGCAGGCAACTTTCTATCAGTGACAAGTAGCTGGTAATATCAGTACCAGCGTATTGTGCTGATTGTAAAATCATCTGGCAAAACTCCAGTGCCGTATCCCATTCATATTCCAGCCAGGCGTTGTATTCTACGCCTTTGTCAAAATCGGCTGGTCTGCTATAGCTGTACTCTGCGGGGTTGGGCAGGCCGTAGTTTTCCATTTGTTCGGTAAAGGAAGCTCCACTATGGTTCCAATAAGTTTGGCTACGTAGCTCAGCATTGTGCAGCAGGTTTTTGTAAAAGTCAAACTGCGGTTTCATCAGATCAGCATCCCCGCTTTTTAGCATGGGCCAGTACACCAGCCGCTGGTTTTGGGCGGTATGTACGCCACCGCCCCAATTGCAAAAATCGGGCGTACCCTGAAAATCGGGATTGGTATAAGTAGGATCAACGGTAAACAGGCCCCCATTGAATTTGGTAGGGTATGAACCGTTTCGATTGCAGCCCAGCATGTACCGGAATAACTGGTAATTACGGCCTGCCTGCCAGGCCAGGCTTGTATCATTTGAATTATTATTCCCTATCTGAATAAAACTTCTTTGCCAAAACTGCTGCCACCAGTCTTTGGTCGCTTGCCAGGTGTTTCTGCCATCTGTATTAATTAAGTGCAGCGCATTTACCCATGCGTTTACGGTGGGAGATTGAAGGGTGAAGAGCGTAGTGGTAATGCTGTGGTTTTTGGTTGGTTTCCGGCTGACAAGTGGCCAGCTTTTGTAAGCAATACCATTGTACATTCCCTCACTAATACGGCCAGGTTGCATGCCGCTGCCAGTAAGCAAACCACCGGAAATGCGCTGCTTCAATGGGTTGAAAAGTCGTTGTTTTACCACATTCAATCCCTGCTGGGTAACGGTGAAATCAAATATAGTGGAGTCGGTATTTTGATGGTAAAATAGTACTGCATTTTCTTTGAAACCAATGCTGTCTTTTCGGGTGATGACATTCACATCTTTTACCCATTTCCAGGAGTTAGCGTTGTTTTCTCTACCTCCCAAAAGCCGGTCGGCAGCCCGCCAGCTTTCGTAAGCAGCAGTGGCTTGTACGGGTTGGTTGCATTGCACATCTACATGAACTATGGGGTTAAAAACATTTACCCAAATATTGATAGTAGCCGACAGTTTACCATTGCTGCCTGTAATACTAATGGATCCATCCTGCAGTTTTAATTCCTGCCTGAAAGTGCTGCCTGCAAAAGGAGTGGGTTGTAGCGAAACCCTCAGTCGGCCAGCCTTTAGCATCGAATTGTTTTCGTCGAAAGCACCGCTTTGCGAAAGGTAAATCAGTAAGTCGCCTTTTTCTACCCAAACGTTGGCGCCAATGCTACCACCTCCGCAAGGCATCGATTCTGAGGCATTTTTGCTTTGCTCATTCCAAACAATATTGTAAGTGTTGGGATAATTGCCAGGCTGTGCTTCTGCCTTTTGAAAAAAGAGCAGCATAAGTGAAAGTAATCCAACAAAAAAAATAAGGCTATGGCTAACATTGAATCTAATCTTCATGTTTTGAGATGGAAATTTTATAGCTTTTACCTGTATTAATTTGCCTGTTGCTTTTTGCTTAATTGCTTTTCTATTGAGGCTTACCAGTCATCCGTACGAAAGGAGGAAGCCGGAAAGCCTTCTGTATTGAATAAACTGCCTTTTGCATAATCTTTAAAAGCATACCGCACCGCTACCGGGGCCGTTACTTCCGGGGCTGATACCATGAGTTTGCCACCCGCCACAACTGCAAAAGCCGGATGGAAACGTTTATCGGCACCCGCTACTTCAAAGCCTTCCAGCGGTTTGCCAAAAGCAGTCAGCCCGTTGAGTGTATTGCTAAAACTCAGTGTAGCTACCGGGCCGCTAACCGTCATAGATTCTAACATGGGACTAGCATAGCCAAACCCTTTTTGGCCATAGGTTTGGGCTAAAGAAAGGTAGGCTAGCCGTTTCCCTACTATCTCCTTATCTGCCGGATGGATAGACTGTTCTTCGCCAGCATCCATCAATACAACCATTCCGCTGTTCGGTATTTTCTTAAGTGCTTTGCGTTGGGCATCCCGCAGGTAGGCGGAGTTGTAAGTGGGGGTGCCGCTTACGCCGTACCGGGTATTGTCGTAAGGCGCTATTTGCACGTAGTAAAAAGGAATGCTGTCGTTGCCGGTTTCAAGTCGCACCATTTGCACAAATGCAGGAAACAATATTTCATATTGTGCTGCCCGGTCATAATTAGTTTCGCCCTGGTACCAAATGCAGCCTCTGATGCCATAGCCTAAAAATGGCCCCAGCATACCATTGTACAAAACCTCCGGCGTGCGGTTGCTTAGTTTAGCTGCTGTGTCTGCCAAAGGGGCAAGCGAAATATCGGGAAAACTTTTCAGCGTGGCATCATCCATAAATGACTCTACCGGCGAACCACCATAACTAATGTTGATTAATGCAACGGGTACGCCCAGCCGCTGCTGCAATAAACGACCGAAGTAATAAGCAGTGGCACTAAAATTAGAAACGGTTTCCGGGCCAGCATCTTTCCAAAATGAGTTTTTCGTAGTGTCCAGCAGATTGCGCTGTACAGAACGGGGCACAGTATACAGCCGCAGTTGATTGTTGGTGCTGGAAAAAATGGCTTCGTTGGAATGCAGTACCGGTTGGTCTTTAAAACCTTTCATAGGCATTTCCATATTGCTCTGGCCACTGCACAGCCATACTTCGCCAATGAGGATATTCTTTATAATGATTGGGGCACCATCGCTAACACTGATGCTGTATGGGCCGCCTGCCGCTGGTGTGCTTATTGCCAGTTTCCATTTGCCACTAGCGTCTGGCGTGGCATTGTATTTTTTACCATTCCAGGAAGTAGTTACTGTAATGGCTTTGGTATTATTGCTCCAACCCCATATTGCAGGGGTAGATTGCTGCTGCAGTACCATGCCATCCGAAAAAAAATAGGGCAGCTTAACGGTGCCCGATACGGAAAGGCAAAGCAGGATATTGCAAATAAGTAATAGTGGCAAAAATTTATTGCAATTAGCAGATACAATAGGTGCAATCATAAGGCGTAAAGTAATGCAGGTTAGGGGTAATTAACATAGGCAGCTTGAAAAAAATCTTCTACTTTGCTTTTGAATAAGCTACCGTATGATTGATAAGGATAAGCAAGGATCTCACAAAAATGTATGGTACGGACTAGGCCGTCTGCGTATAGAAATCCCAAGAACAATTCTTCGGTCGAAAGTTTTGCAAAACGATTTTCTGAAAGGCTTTCATGTATGCAGTCTGGGCTATTATCCTAAAGCCAAAGGCCACTATACGTATCGCAAACATGGCCTGCCCGAAAATTTTCTTTTCTACTGTGTAGATGGGCATGGCTGGTACCAGTTAGATAAACAAAGGTTTGAAGTTGGCCCGAACGAATTTTTCATTTTGCCCCGCCATGTTGAGCATGCGTATGGCAGCGATGAGGTAGATCCCTGGAGTATTTATTGGGTACACTTTGGCGGCGATTTGCTGGATAGCTTCAACGAACTGCAAGCAGTGAAACTAAACTGCAAGCCCGTACACATTAAAAACAACGGAGAAATTACAACCGCTTTTACCCAGATTTATAAAACGCTTCAACTGGGCTACAGTATCGACAATCTTGTGTTTGCCAAGTTGTGCCTCACCCACTTTGTCAACCTTTTCATTTTCAATTCCCGGTTTTATGCAACCCAGTCGATAGAAAAGCAGGACTGCGTAGATGCCGCCATTTTATACATGCAAAAGCATGTTACTAAAAACCTCAGCCTGCAGGAATTAAGCAGCTACTCCAACTATTCTGTGTCCCGGTTTTCGAGTTTATTTAAGCAAAAAACCGGTTATGCGCCTATTGATTATTTTATGCAAATGAAAATTCAGCAGGCCTGCCAGCAACTCGATTTTAGCGACCGATCCATTAAAGATATTGCAATGACTATGGGATTTGAAGATCCCTATTATTTCTCCAAACGTTTCAAACAGGTAATTGGTCTGCCGCCGCAACGGTACCGGCTGCAGAAAAAAGACTGAGTTCTAAATACGGGTACATCCGTTTATTTGTACTACAACAAGTGCTATTAAAATCTGAGATGGTGTATGTCCTTCAAGGCTCGTTTTACCTGGGCTATAGCGGTAACAACAGTGATAACTTCGTCGAAACTGGAACGGTTGGTATATATCTTCAGATTGTTAGTGCTTTCACTCCAACTGCTGTTCGGCTGCTGACCAGTTGTACGATGTCCGTATAAGTGGTACCGGAGCTTTCAATTCAAGTTGGGCAACCGGATACAAAATTTTCTATATTTTGAAATACGAATCGTCACAGGCCAACTACCGGAATTTTCTCAACGCTTCTCCATATCTTACTGTCGCTGGGGTGTTCGCCAGCAATAAATTCCTTTCTTTAGTCCTCAGATACAGAGTCGGTTTCTACTTTGTAGAGGCCGATTTTTGTAAGTATAATAAATAGGTAAAACAGTATATGGGATAGCAAAAAAATGTTATTACCTTTTCTGTTGTTTGTGCGACTGATAATTAAATTTTGAAAGATGAGACCGAGAATACAACTCATTCCAACCGGGCTAGATAAGATGCTGGATAGTGCTGGTGCTATTTTGCTGGCTGCTTTATGGGTAATAACAATCTATGCTTTTGTAAAAATGCCGGACATCATTCCTACGCATTACAATGGTGCCGGAACGGTAGATGATTATGGAAGCAAAATCACAATCCTGATTTTACCCGTTATTACAACCATTATATTTTTCGGGTTGACGTGGCTTAATAAATATCCCCACATATTTAATTACCCTACAGAAATTAATGAAGACAATGCTGAACGAATGTACACGTTGGCTACCCGGATGCTTCGCTTTTTAAAACTAGCCATCATTATCATTTTTACAGAAATAGTTGTTTCAACTTTCCTCATTACGCAAGGTACTATCAAAAAGCTAGGCGTATGGATTTTACCTATTGAACTTTCGATCATAGCCATTCCTATCATCATCGTATTTATTAAATCCGGTAAGAAGGGAAGTAAGGCGTAAGTATATGCCTATTGCAGGCTTTTGTATAGCTGGTAGTTTTCTTCATCAAAGCAAACGAAAACAACTGTTTCAATGCTATCATTGGTTTGTAAAAACCGGGAGACAGTATCGTATGCAATAGCCGCTGCCGCCTCTTTGGGATAACCATAAATGCCTGTGCTTATATTGTGGAAAGCAATGGTGTGGCAGTCGTTATCAACAGCTAGTTGCAAAGAATGATGGTAGCAGGCAGCCAGTTTTTCAGATTCTCCTTTTTTGCCACCATTCCAAACCGGCCCTACTGTATGAATAACGAAATGGGCAGGCAGATTACCTGCGGTTGTAATAACCGCTTCGCCGGTTTTACAGCCGCCTTGCCGGGCTACAATTTTTCGGCAATCTTCCAAAATGGCTTTACCGCCAGCCCTGTGGATAGCGCCATCTACACCACCACCGCCTAATAGAGATGTGTTGGCCGCATTTACAACAGCATCTGCTTTTTGCTTAGTAATGTCACCTTGTATGATTTGAATTTTGGTTTTCACTTGTTCATATTTTCAGCGGTCCTTTCCCTTTAATTGGTATTTCTGCGAACCAGCTTTATGGTCAGTTGCTTAATTGTATCTGTAAGTGCAAGGGCTTAAACATTCCAGAAATCAGCAGCTAATCTTTTTTCGTTTCTGTAAAAAAACTAAAAATTAATTTGATAGAGCCTAATACTATAAGAGTGTACCCCATATTGGATTTGATGACAAAAGCCATAAAAAAGCCAACTAAAATCAAGAAAAATGTAATGACATGTTGGAAGTTTTTACTCCTTTCTGAGGACTTTTTGATTGATGCTGCGTAAATTTCTTTGTTCAAATGATTTACTTCTTCTTCTGAATAGCCTTTCTTCATTAATTCATGTCTGACTTCACCACTTGGAAAACCATTTCTAATTTTCTTCTCGTAATATTCAATTAGTTCTGGTTCATAGTTTTTTTGCTCCATAGTTTATTGGATTTGAATTTAATCATTGACAAGTATAATTACTGCGGTTTACTATTGTTCCCTGTTCATTATTCCTTGTTCATTTCTGTTTTTGCTTCCAGTCGCTTTTTCATCCACTGTTTCACCAGCCGTATCTCACCGAACGTAGCTTTTTCGCCAAGCAATTCTTTTATAGGAGTTAGGGAATCGCTATCAGCTTCGCTTACAGCTAGGGCTATCATTTCCAGTTTTTCGACAGCAATAAGGGCCTCAATTTCCAATTCTCCGGCATTTACATATTCTGCTAAATGGCTGTCAATTGTACCAACGGTCATGTGGCGGTCGGTGGCAATATCAGCAACACTTTTCCCGGCTTTAAACATCTCTAAGGTCATTTCTTTCGACGACTGCTTTGGCGGTGCATCAGTCTTTTTAGGCTTGCGTACTTTTTTGACCAATATATTTTCCATATCGCTTTGCAGTTGGTGCTCGGCGCAATACTCATTGATGATTTCTAAAAAAGCCTTGCCGTACTGCTTTACTTTGGCGGGGCCAAAACCACTTACCTGCATCAGTTCTTCCTTTGTTTGCGGCAGGTGGCGGGCTATTTCGTTAATGGTGCTGGTATTGGCTACCATGTATATCGGCTTATTATCCCGCATGCAGAAATCGTCTCGACGACGTTTCAGTTTGTACATCAGTTCTACATGCGGGTGGGTATCGTTATTTACTTTGGCCAACACCGCACCAGCATATGCCGAACCGGTTATTTGAGAAATTAGACTTTTAGCTCGGGTCCGCAGAAAAGTATTTAAGTTAAAACCGTCTTTGCATACTTCCATCTGCCGCTGTATCTGTACCGTTTCGGTGTACACCTGTTGTAGGCCTTCGTTGTAATGCTCAGCGTTCTCCCGGCTATCGCTTGATGCAGGTGATTTGTCTTTTACAAACGTGGCAAACTCTGCCAGTTGCTCTGCAAAATAGCTTGCTGCCTTTTTAATACGTTCCTGCAAAGCTTCATTCTCCGAGGGCATTTGCGGATGCCTCAAAAATGTCTTAAGTTGAATGAGAAACTTGGTTGCCACGCTTTGCAGGCCGGTAATCGTTTCTTTCAGATTTTCTACATAGGGCACAGCTTCCGCATTAAAAGATCGCTGATGTTCGGTCACTACTTTTTCCAGATTTTCAACTGCTTTTGTAATAGGCAACAGTTCAAACAAACCGGTAAGTAAAGAAGCTTGATAGTGGTGTTTGGCTTCGTGGAGCTGGGGTTCCAGTAGTTCAGTAGCTGGTTTGCGGCTATTCCAGTTGCTGATACGGGTATCGGTAAAAACGCTTTGCGGGCTAATGCGGCTATGTAATACCAACCCTTGCAACGAGGTACAGCGGCTTAGGGCTACATATACTTGGCCAGCGGCAAAAGAATCGCCGGCATCGATAATTAGTTTTTGAAAAGTAAGGCCTTGGCTTTTGTGAATGGTAATAGCCCAGGCCAGCCGAAGCGGATATTGTGTAAATGATCCTAGTTCTTCTTCTTCCAGTTCGCCACTTTTGGTATTGAGACTGTAGCGAATGCTTTTCCAGGTTTCCTTGCCTACTTTTATGTTCTGTCCATCATCATTCGCCTTCACCACAATAAGGTCATCGCCAATTTCAGTTACTACCCCCAGCTTACCATTAAAATAGCGGCGGTCTTTGGCAACGTCATTTTTTATAAACATTACCTGGGCACCAGTCTTCAATTTCAATTCAGCATCGGCCGGGTACGACTTTTCGCTAAACTCTCCTTTTATCTCAGCTTTAAAAGTGTTAGGCTGGCCGGGCAGTTTATCCAGTTCGCCGTAGTTAATGCTGTCAGCCTTATAGTTGTGCGTTGTCAGCGTTATGTAGCCATCATTTTCAGATGGCTGAAAATTAGGCAGATAACGGGTATGCAGCAGGGTGCGGCCCCCTTCGTTCAACTGGTTGTTGCGTACCTGGTTTAGTAAATCAATAAACTGCTGCTCGTTTTGGCGGTAAATTTTCTCCAGCTCCACATACACGGGTGGAAACTCTTTTAGAACCAGGCTATCGAAGAAAAAAGGACTGGCATAATACTGCTGTAGCATCTGCCATTCATCCTCCTTTATCACCGGCGGAAGCTGGTGCATATCGCCAATAAACAATACCTGTACACCGCCAAAAGGCTGCTGGTAATTGCTGCGAAAAGAGCGGAGAATGAGGTCAATAGCATCCAGCATATCGCTACGAACCATACTCACTTCATCAATAATCAGCAACTCAAGGCTGCGGAGTACATTGCGTTTTTCCCGGTTGTAGCGTAGTCGGCTCAGCAGGCTGTGCTTGTCATTTACCTGTTGGCTATCGTCGGCCGGGGCAGGGGAGAAGCAGGTGTTGGCAGCGCCTGGCAAAAAAGGGCCAAATGGCAGATTGAAAAAAGAATGAATAGTAACGCCACCAGCATTTATGGCGGCTACGCCTGTTGGGGCCACCACAACAGTATGCTTGGGGGAGTGGCTGCGGATGTATTTTAAAAAAGTAGTCTTGCCTGTTCCGGCACGGCCAGTAAGAAAAACATTACTATTAGTAAAACTGACAAAATCAGCAGCTAACTGAAATTGCAGATTAGTAGAATCAGGCGTGTGCATAGGGGCTAAATTACTACACAAGCTGATAATTGGCTGCTAAGATTTTAGAGCGAATAGCTGTAATTATTTCTAACAACAGTATTAAGTATGATTAATTAGTGGGAACTGAAAGCATAGCTTTTGTTGTAGTATTTTCTGCTGCTCAGCTCTATTACCGCAGCAAAAATAGAAAAAGGGCATACCAAAATTCATTCACAAAAACATAGAATTAAAAACTAAAGTTCCTGCTGGTATGCCCTTTTTCTATTGGATGCCTGTACAGGCACATGTTATGAAACGGAAAAGAGAGGATAATTATTGCCACATATACAAACGCCACATTTACCCGTATAAACAGGTAAATAATGACGATTGATGATGGGATATAAAAGTTATAGGCTAGAGATAACTACGTCTTCAGTAAAACGAGACTGAATAGCTACTTCAAGACTTTGCTCGCTGGCATGAGCAGGGCGTACAATGAATTGAGCTTTAACAAGTGATTTGTCGAGTTGAAATTTCTTGCTGAAGTTTTTATCTGAAAAGGAGCGCTGATAAAGGGTTTCACCGGTTTCATCCTTGATGATAAGGTCGAAGTTTGCGGCACTTACGTTGTCATATTTTACACTGAAAACATAACCTTCGTCATTGGTTCCTACGTGTTTTACGTTGAAAGCTTTGGCGCTGGCAGTTTCCTTTACAGGTGTATTGTTGTCAGCGTTTTTTGCATAGCTACTGGTAGAAAGTACAGCTGCAAAAAACAGCGAAGCAGTAGCAAATTTAATTCTAGAAACGATTAAGTTCTTGTTCATATACGTGATAATTGGTTACAAAATTTAATACTTCTTTCATTGGACAAGCAACCTATTTCACGTGGGGCTTTTTACAAGCCTATGTACAAGCAACCGTTGGGATTTAGCAGTCAGTTTTGATCGTTCGTAAGTTTATACGTCATAGAAAAAAAGGTAACCTCGCAATGAGATTACCTTTTATGTTCTTCATTTTTTGATAATAGAGTCAGATTTTTACGGTAACTCCTTTTTTCTCGTCGATAGCGCTGGTTAGCCGTTCAAAAACTTCATCAATCGAGCCTTCACCATCTATATTTTCCACTTTACCTTGTTTTTGATAATGGCCCGCTACCGGCAATGTTTCCGTCTTGTAAACCTGCTGGCGTTTGCGTTGTATTTCCGGGTTGGCATCATCTGCCCGGCCGCTGGTCTGGCTGCGGTGGATAAGGCGCTTTATCAATTCCTCTTCATCTACTTGAAGAGATAGCACCAGCCCAATACCCGTTTTTTTAAGATTAAGCAGTTTATCCAGCGCTTCGGCCTGGGCTACAGTACGTGGAAAACCATCAAACAAAAAACCTTCGGCCTGTGGGTAAGCATCCAGCACCGTGCTAATCATACCAATCACTATTTCATCAGGAACCAGATTTCCCTGGTCAGCAAATTTTTTTGCTTCCACACCCAATGGGGTTCCTTGTTTCATTTCAAACCGCAGTAAGTCGCCGGTACTAAGATGACGAAGCGAATAATGGTGGATAAGCTTTTCGCTTTGCGTACCCTTGCCACAGCCGGGAGGGCCAAATAAGATAATGTTGAACATGCAGTTAGTCCTTCAGTGAGCTACAAATATAACCAACGGCAGTATTTGTTAGTTATAAAGCGGCTTAATGGTGAATAAGAGGAAGTAAAATAAAAGGAATCTTTGGAACCGAGAGAATTTTATGCTATATAAAAAAAACTTTCATATTTGCCATTTACAGTCAATAATCGCTTTATAACCGTCTTACAAAACCCTTAACGGCATGTGTAACAGACGGTTGGTTCATTTTATTACATTTGTGGCGGTTGAGCAAAAATCAGCTATTCAATTGTCCTGTCATCCTTTTAACACGGTAGCCATTCATGATCCATCCACTAGCTTACATTCATCCTGATGCCAACCTGGCTACCAACGTAAAGATTGATCCATTTTCCGTTATTCACCCCAATGTTCACATTGGCGAGGGTACTTGGATTGGCAGTAACGTAACTATAATGGAAGGGGCTCGTATTGGGAAGAACTGCCGCATTTTTCCAGGAGCTGTTATTTCGGCGGTGCCGCAGGATAAAAAGTTTGCAGGTGAAAAAACGACTGCTGAAATTGGTGACAATACTACTATAAGGGAGTTTGTGACTGTGAACCGTGGTACTATAGATAAAGGCAAAACGGTTGTAGGCGATAATTGCCTGATAATGGCTTATTGCCATATAGCCCATGACTGCCTAGTGGGTAGCAATGTAATTATGAGCAACAATACACAACTGGCAGGCCATATAACCATTGGTGATTGGGCCAGCATTGGTGGTATGTGTGCCATACATCAGTTTGTAAAGATTGGTCAGCATTGCTTTGTTAGTGGGGGGTCGCTGGTGGGTAAAGATGTGCCGCCGTATATAAAAGCTGGCCGTAATCCGCTGAGCTATGGTGGTGTAAATTCAGTAGGGCTGAAACGTCGGGGGTTTACCATTCAGCAGATTAACCAGATACTGGATGTGTACCGCATTATTTACAACAAAGGCCTTAATACCAGCCAGGCTATAGAGTTTATAGAAGAAGAAATGCCAGCCAGCGATGAGCGAGATGAAATTTTGACCTTTATTCGGGATAGTGGCCGGGGCAGTATTAAGCGGAATGTAAAAGGTGCTGCGGTAGATGATTTTTAAAACTTAATCAGCAAAAAACAGAAAGCAGATAGCAGAGAACCATAACTTTTTCAGTTGTTTCTTAAATTCTTTTGTTACTAATTCTTCTCCTGTCATTACCCGTAGTTCTGCCTTCTGCCAACTGTTCTCTGCTCTCTTTGTATCTTTACCCTGTGGTAACAATTGATCTTCAAAACGTTGGCAAACGATTTAATCGCCACTGGGTTTTTCGACACATCAATTACACTTTTCAGTCAGGAACGGCTTATGCTATTACCGGCGCTAATGGTAGTGGAAAAAGCACATTGTTACAAGTGCTATCTGGGGCAATTACGCTATCGGAAGGCAATGTTTTAATAAGCACAACAAACGGGCAGCAAGCTGTTGAAAAGCACTATCAGCATTTAGCTATAGCAGCCCCTTATTTAGAGGTAATTGAGGAAATGACCCTGATTGAATTTCTGGAATTTCATTTTCAGTTTAAACCGACGCTGCCCGGTTTTACTGTCCCTCAGATAATAGAATACGTTCAGCTAAAGACTGCCGGTAACCGCCAAATACGCCACTACAGCAGTGGTATGAAGCAAAGGGTAAAACTAGCGCAGGCCATTTTTAGCAATGTCCCAATAGTATTGTTGGACGAGCCACTGACGAATCTGGATGTAAAAGGAGAAGCCTTATACAATCAGTTGATTGACAATTTCTGTAAGCAGCGTATCACCATTGTGTGCAGCAATGCTGAAGCTGAAATGCATTTTTGCAAGGAGCGGCTGGCTATTGAACAGTTTGCAAACTAAAAGGCTGGTACTGCTTAGAGCAATACCGGCCTTGAAAAAGTCAAAATCTATTTAGTTGAAACTGTAACTCACATTACCATCTTTTTCATCCTTTAGCGTAATGCCTAGTTCCACTAATTGCTTACGAATAGCATCGCTGGTGGCATAGTCTTTTTTGCTCTTTGCTTCTTTGCGAAGATTGATGAGCAACTGCATCAAACCATTCAGCGTATCGTTATCAGCTTCTGTTTCGTCTTTCAAGCCTAGGATATCTTCTACAAAGGTTTTCATTTGTGTCGTTAGTAGCTTCCAAGTATCAGTACTGAGGGCATCGGTAACAATGTGTTTGTCTTTAATGCCATTAAGAATAGGCACTAATTCGAACATGCTTGCCAGAACCTTAGCTGTGTTGAAATCATCGTTCATACTATCATCGAACGATGCTACCAGGCTGCGGACTTTATCATCCAACGCAGCATCGGAGGCAGTGCTGCCATTTACTTCATTAGCATTAAGCGTAGTAGTGTTCCAATTTCCGCTTTCCAGCTGTTGCTTGGCTGCTTGTAGATCGCCCACCTGCAACTTATCCTTTGCCAACTGACCACCTTGTTCGGTTTGCAACCATTTGTACGCTTCCCATAAACGCTTCAGTCCTTTTTCAGCTGCCAGTAAAGCTTCGTTGCTAAAATCGAGGGTACTATGATATTGCGTTTGCAGAATAAAAAACCG
>CAXTDG010000010.1:0-19195 GCA_964242675.1 uncultured Chitinophagaceae bacterium | reverse complement strand
AGCTATAGAAGCGCCATCACCCAGTTGTGCCGTCATGCGGTTTTGCGGCTCATGAAAAACGGTATGCCCATGGCTGGCTACCAGCGCCACCTGGTGGTGCAGGTAATTTGTTTCTATAAAAGCATTTACCTGCTCCCCCACCCAACGACCATATGCTGTGTGCAGCCGCAGGTATTCCAGTGCGTTTAGTTGCGGAGCATTGGCCAAATAATCCTGCCACTGCGCCGGGTAAGGAATGCAGTCTGCGGCTTTTATTTGGTAACTCCAGCGGCCACCCGCTTCATCTATTTCGGCAAAACAAATGTCCAGCCCATCCAGGCTGCTGCCGCTCATCAATCCTATTGCTCTATAAAACATGCGTTGTGTTGAGGGCGCAATTTCCGTTTTGTTTCAGTATCAAACCGGGCCAACTTTAAAAATACCACTCAATGAGTTATCCTTTCATTGTTCGCTGTTCATTATTCATTGTTCGTTTCCTTCCGGCCTCATCCCTTACTTTTGGCCTATTCCAAACTACTGTTTCCCCGCAATTATGGTCATCAATCTAAGTAAAGAACACAGCCTGTTAAGCAACTGGGTTAGCGAACTGCGTGACATTTCCATCCAAACCGACCGGATGCGTTTTCGCCGCAACCTGGAGCGGATTGCAGAAGTAATTGGTTACGAAATTAGTAAAGGCCTGCCCTGGCAGGAAGTGGAAGTAGAAACGCCGCTGGGTATTCATCCTTCTAAAAGGCTAAAGGATCAACCCGTTATTGCTACCATTTTGCGGGCTGGTCAGCCTATGCATAATGGGCTGCTTAACTACTTTGATGGGGCAGATAATGCTTTCATTAGTGCCTACCGCAAGCACAACCGGGATGGCAGCTTCGAGATAAGCCTTCAATATGTAAGCTGCCCCGACCTGACTGATCGGGTACTCATTATTTGCGACCCCATGCTGGCCACCGGTTCTTCGCTGGTAAAAACCATTCAATACCTGAAAGCAGAAGGCAAGCCGTCCGAAATACATATTGTATGTGCTATTGCCTGTACGGTAGGCATTGAGTACGTTAGGCGGGAAGAACCAGGAATTAAAATCTGGTGCGGCGATATTGATGATGAACTAACAGCCAAAGGCTACATCGTTCCTGGCCTGGGAGATGCTGGCGATCTGGCTTTTGGCAGTAAAATGCAGAGTTAATTAGTCAACAGAGAACGGTCGACAGTCAACACAATCGTTTTTAAGTGGTTTCTGTTTTTTCCAACATTATTGTCATAGGTAATCCATAAAAAAAGCCGGTAATCACTTACAGGCTTTTTTTATAACTGCATTAGCAGCTTATTTATTTACCTGAAACTTGTTGCTCTCAACAATATTCCCGGATTTATCCCGTAATTGAAAAATGTACACGCCACGGAACAAATTGTCCAGCGGAACGGTAACCTTGTTTGAGCTAACAGCATATGTAAGCACCTGGCGGCCTAAAAAATTGTAAATCTGTATAACGTAGCCTTTTTCAATAGGCCTTTGAATGTCGAACGTAATGAATGATACCGCCGGGTTAGGATAGAATTTTACCACCTTTGTATCAGTAGCAGCCGGTTGACCCCAACTCTTTTGAGCTAGGGAGCAAGCGAAAGTGCATGTAAAAAAGATGATAGTAAAAATTCCTCTCAAGATGTAAACGGATGTTCTTGACTGCAATGTAAAAACTTTCATGCTAAATTTTTGGTTTTTTGACAGAATGATTGGATATGGTTTATTGGAATAACTGGATTTCACAAGTATTTACAACCTTGAAGACTTACAATTCCGTCTTCGAAGCCTTAAAGATAAGTTTATAATTAGCCTCCTTGTTTAGCGTAAAATAGCTTTCTGCGTTTATATTAAATGACTGATTATCAGTAATAGTAGTAACGCATTTACTGATGGTCGGCTCTAGAAGATTTCTAAAAAATCCGCTTAGATTAGTATAAGATTTATAAGCCTTTTTGTTGTTAGTGATATACGGCAAGAAGTTCAATTCCTGCTGTTCAAAATCTATAGAATTAGTTGAGAAGCTGCTAGTTGAAACTTTGAAGTTTAGAACACTTGAACTAGCAGTTTGGGAAATATTGCCCCAAAAGCTACACACTTGCTGAGTGTACCCATTAGTGGGATATAGGTACGACGCTAATGGCGTAACCTTTTTACCTGAATGACAGATAAAGTTCAGCTTACTGGTATTGCTATTAAAAACTGGCAATAAAATAGCCGTCCGGCCAAAGGGATTAGACATTGCTGGTTTTATAATGAATATTGGATAGGTCGATAATAAGTTTACTGTTGAGGCGTTGGCTTATTTCAGAGTTCAAAAAAAAGAAAAATTTTGTTAAGAAACTCATTAAAGGCAATTTTTCTGGACAATTAGAAAAATATGAAGGAAATCGTTGATAACATGATCAATTTCTAATACTATAGCCTGTTTTCGAGTGCTTCTTATTTGCTTTGCAACCTCCCAAAAAGAGCTTTTACCCCATTTTATGAAAAATTTGCATGGCTGACCTTTAATACTCTGGTATGATTTTGTTTAAATGCAGTCCAATTATTCAAACCAAATTAAATACCGACCGTATGAAAATTTCCCACCTCGTAATAGTCGCCTGCTGTTCGCTTTCGCTTTTTTCCTGTGTAAGTAAAAAATCGCTGCAGGCTGAGCAATTTAAAAATAATGAGTTAGGCCTTACGAATACTAAGCTTCAGGAAGACCTGAACAATTGTCGCACTGCCAGTGCAGCCCTTCAAAACGAAAAGAACGGACTGGATACCCGCAATACAGCATTGCAAAACCAGGTTAATGATCTGAACGGCCAGATTGATTACCTGAAGAAAAACAACAACCAGGCGCTAAAGCAACTGGAAAATCTATCAGTTGTTTCCAGCCAGCAAGCAGCCAGCATCAAGCAGTCGCTGGATAACATTGGTTCTAAGGATATGTACATTCAGGATTTACAGGCATCCATTGCCCGTAAAGATTCGCTGAATATGGCGCTGGTAATGAATCTGAAAGGTGCCATTGGCAACCTGGATGATAAAGACATCAACATTAAGGTAGATAAAGGGGTAGTGTACATCGACATTTCTGACAAGCTGCTGTTTACCAGTGGTAAATGGGATGTAACGGAAAGAGCTAAAACCGTTTTAGGTAAAGTAGCTACCGTACTAAAAAATCAACCTAATATCGAATTTATGGTAGAAGGTCATACTGATAATTTAGAGTACAAAGGTTCGGGCCTGGTAGCTGATAACTGGGATTTGAGCGTAAAACGGGCTACCTCTGTAGTAAAAATTCTGCAGAAACAATATGGCCTTGACCCGGCAAAAATGACCGCTGCTGGTCGTGGCGAATATGTACCTATCCAGGATAATAGTACTGCTGATGGCCGGGCCGCTAACCGCCGTACTCGTATCGTTATTCTTCCTCAACTTGACCAATTCTTTAAACTACTGGAACCGAAAACCGGCAACGGATAACCGGGTAGCACAGTTTAAAATATTATTAAAGCCTCCTTCGGGAGGCTTTTTTTATTGGCTAACCCTGGTTACCAAATAAGCTTTCAATGTATAAACTGCCATATTTCTTCAGCTAACTGGCTATAGGAGTCCATCTATTCTAAACTTCGTGTACATGCAAACAGCAGCACTTCCATTTACTTTCCGACTCAGGGCACCACGGGTTTACCGGGTATCCGTTTGTATTTTCTTTTTCATTTCCGGCCTTGCTTTTTCAAGCTGGGCCAGCCGTATCCCGGATATTAAGAACAAGCTTCATCTTACAGATGCCGGGCTAGGTAGTATTTTATTAGCCCTGCCGGTAGGTCAGCTGATAAGCATGGCATTTTGCAGTTACCTTATTACCCGGTACAGCAGCAAACAGGTGCTTACTATTGCAGCAATATTATATTCCTCTTCTTTGCCACTACTGGGGCTGGCATCTACACCACTGCTCCTGCTGGCTTCATTGATCGTATTTGGATTTTCCAGCAATATGTTCAACATTTCTGTAAACACACAGGCAGTTGGGATTGAAGCTTTATATGGCCGTAGTATTATAGCTAGTTTTCACGGGTTATGGAGTCTTGCAGGCTTCACTGGTGGGTTGATTGGCTCTTTAATGGTAGCTAATCATACCACTCCGTTTTTCCATTTTTGTATTGTGGGCAGTATTTGTTTGCTGCTAATGTTGGTGGCCCATAAATCGATGCTGCCAAGAGATGCCAGAAAAGAAAGCGCTAAACGGAACCTATTTGCAAAGCCCGATAAAGCAATTTTGATATTAGGCATGATTGCTTTTGCCAGCATGATTTGCGAAGGCACCATGTTCGACTGGAGTGGCGTGTACTTTGAAAAAGTGGTGCAGGCCCCTACCGATCTTACCCGGATGGGCTTTGTGGCATTTATGAGTACGATGGCGGGTGGCCGCTTTGCTGCCGATTACCTCATTACCCGGTTTGGTGTACAGCGGATGCTGCAAATGAGTGGCATTACTATTTTAACCGGCCTGGTGCTGGCTGCTGCCCTTCCCAATATTTATACTGCTACACTTGGGTTTTTGCTGGTAGGCATTGGCGTTTCTTCTGTAGTGCCTATGAGTTATAGCTTGGCGGGTAAGTCTAAAACCATGAATCCTGCTGTAGCCATTGCCGCTGTTACCTCTATCGGGTTCCTGGGTTTTCTTATTGGCCCGCCACTTATTGGTTTCATTTCCCAGGCTTTTGGGTTGCGTACTGCCTTTTTACTCATTGCCTTACTAGGCCTGGGAACGACTATTCTTTCTAAAAAAGTACGACAGTAATATTGGTGAATGGTGAGTAGTGAATAGTCAATAGTGAATAATCATCATATCGTCTCTTTTAAAAAAGGCAGGTTTATATAAAACCGTAACCCTTTAGTGCTTGCTGAAGACTTGTAAAAATTACTGCAACGGATTAATACATTACCAGCTCTTCCCTTTCTATTTCTTCTTTTTTTAGTTCAGCAATCTGTTTTACATGCCTTTTAATATTTAGCAACCCCACAATTACACAGGCTACAACCAGCAGCACTGCAAACAGGCCGAAGGTTATTTCCCAACTGAATCTTTCTTTCATTGGCCCTATCAGCGTAGCGCCTACCATGCTGCCAACTGCCCCAATCGTCATATAGAAAGTAAATTGACTAGCCGAAACAATCTTAGAGCAGCACTCCATAGCAATGGCATAAACACCGATTTTGGCAAATGCATTTAGCCATCGGTAGGTAATAATAAATCCATAGATAAAAGGACTGCTAGCCCAGAAAGGTTTTAAGAAAGCTAATGCCATAGTAATGAGGATGATGAGCAACAGGTAAACGCTAATCATCCGCCTTTTCCCAAAACGCTCAATTAAGTATCCGCCCAAAAATATTCCTCCAATGCCGCCAATCAGGTCAGCTGTTGCAAAGGCCCGGGAATAGGAAATGTTCGTCCAGCCGGAAACTTTTACCGTGAAAAGCGGCAGTAAGGTTTCGAAATAGTTGTAGGCCCCCATTGTGACGAACATCAGGAGCGAAACAAGAAGCGAATTTTTTAGTCGGAAAAGTTCGTACAACGAGGTAAGGATCGTTCTCCAGCTTGTTAGTTGCATTTTCTCTGTTTCAGAGGAAGCTGAACCAGGTGTCCAGGGCAATATTTTTTCGCCTCGTTGTTCCCGCAGGAAAATTGGTACCAGCGTTATTAACCCAATAACGGTTGCCAGCACCAATGTAGCTACGGTGAAATTATAAGCGTTCATCAGCCAACTCGTTATTGCCAGCGAAATGGAACTGCCAATCATTCTTGCTCCACCCATAAACCCGTTTGTACGGGCCTGTTCTGCCGCAGGCACAATATCAACCGCCATTCCATCTGTAGCGCCATCCTGAATAGCCCCGAACATAGAAACAAGGAAAATAGCCCCCATGAAATTTTTAAGGTTGGATAATGGATGGGGCACATACGCCAGCAAAATAAGGCTGGCTACCAACCCTATTTGCGCCGCAATAACCCAAGGCCGTTTTCGCCCCATGGGCAAAATGGTGTAGCGATCCATTAGCGGAGCCACTACAAATTTAAACGTCCAGGGCAGGGCACAGGCAAAAGCAACGCTGCCGATTTCTGTGGGCGTTTTATTGTTCACCGCCATCCACGCCGGGATGCCCACGAACAGCAGCCCCATTTGCAACCCTTCGGCAAAATACAGCGCCGTAAAGGTGAAGTATCGAAAAAAAGAACTGTTGGAAAGAACGGGCAATTTACTGGTGATCGTCATGAAAAGTGTTTTGGTATTTCCATCGGCGGATGATGATCGTAGGGACGAACCCATGGGTTCGCCCTACAGGAAAATAGGCAACGTTGTAAACTGATTCGGTAGCGGGTTGGGGGTGTTCGGGTTGGTATTTACTTCTTCCTGCGGATAAATGAACCGTTGCGGCTTTTGCGTACCCGTGTACAGCGGAATGGGCAGTTGCACTACCGGCGTAGCTTTTGCCAGGCGGCGGTAATCAGTAAAAGCTTCATACTGCATTAGGAAAACGATATACCGCTGGCTGATAATTTCATTAAGCAATGCCAGTTGCACCGTTGCCAATGCTCTTGGGTTAGCCAGCCCGGTTGTACCAAAATCAGCCTGTGTGTAGGCATCGTACCTGCGGCCCGTAGCAGCTATAGTTTTACCATTAATATAACCCGCTGCTAAATTAGCCCGAACGGCGTTTAACGCTGTTAGTGCACTGGCTGCATCATCCAACCGGGCCTGGGCTTCAGCAATGATTAACTGGTTTTCGTAGTACGTAAGAATGGGGTGCGATGCATTGGCGGTAAACGCTCCATCGGTCGTGTTAGGATCTAAAGTATTCGTACCGGTGATGCCTACTTTAACGTAATGGTTGTACAGCGCTGTTTCATCCGTTTTGGTATTGGCCGAGTTGATGCGGGAACGTAGCAAAACCGGCAGATAAGCACCATCGAACCCGGCATCGCCTGCCCGGCTCACCCGGAAGAAATCGTAGTTCTGATTTACGTCTATGCCTAGGCTGGTGCCATGCGGCGTAAGCATATCACCCGTGGTACCGCTAATGCCTGAAGCGGCAGCAGTGATAGCTTTTGCATACTCACCCGTATGTAAATACAATCTTGCTTTCAGCGTATTGGCAGCCGCTTTCCATTTCGCTACGTCGCCTTTGTATAGAAAATCCTGTGCGGCAAAAGCTAGTCCTGTTGTAGCCGATAAATTGATGATAGCATTATCCAGCGTAGTTTGAAGAGCTGCGTATACGTCCGCTTGCCTATCATATTTAGGTGTTGGATAAGCCACTTCGTCGAAAGCCTGGCTGTAAGGTACGTCGCCATACAGGTCGGTAGCTTTGGCAATGACTAACGCTTCTAATACCTGGCCTACGCCTTTTGTCCATTTATCGCCCACAGCATCGGCTTTAGTTTGTATCAGCCGGGCCTGGCTGGCTACCGGGTACAGCGTACGCCAGGTAAAACTCTGAGAAGAAACAATATATTGTGCAAAGCCCTGGTGGGCACGGGCCAGCCCATTCAGCTCGCCTGCCCAGATGGAGGCAATACGTACGTCGGTATCTTCATGCAGTGTGGCTACGCCTAGCATAGTGCCCGCCAGCAACGTGGTTACGTCCACATCGGTTACAGCGTTAGGGTTACTTTGGATGTTCGGTTCATTGTATACCTTTTGGCAACCGGTAAGTGATTGAGCTGCCAGTAAGGCTGACACTGCTATATGGGTAATTAATTTTTTCATGATTCGTTTTTTTCTGATTCTCCTAATTATTAATAAGAAACCCGCACCGAAAACAACACCGAACGGGTGTTCGGATTGGTAAACCAGTCCTGCCCCCTCGATAAGCCTGCACCGGTGATATTCACTTCGGGGTCGGTACCGGTGTAAGGGGTCCATAGTATCAGGTTGCGGCCTGTGACGCTAAAGTCGATATTGGAAAGATGCGTGGCCCGACGGAAACCGGCACTCCGCAGGCTGTAGGTAAGCGTTGCTTCCCGCAGGCGAGATACACTGGCATCTTCTACAAACTGCTTGTACGAGGCAGAAGTAGTAGCTGCCCCACGGCCCTGCCACCACGCCTGATTAATAGCCACCGGTCCAGCACCAAAATCTTTTATCTGCCCCTGGAATGCCGTACCCGCCGGAATAACAGCACCAGTCACATCTTTCAGTCCACCAGCAGGTGATATGACCGTGTTGCCTTGGTCGGCATGAACGCCAAAGCTGTAGAGGGAGCCTCTTGTGCCGTTGAAGAAATCGTTGCCTGCTACTCTATCAAATAACACATACAGTGAAAAACCTTTGTAGCCAAACGTACTGCCTAAGCCGCCCCGCCAATTAGGGTTAGGGTCACCAATAATTTCGTTGGTGATACCAGCCTGCGGAAAGCCGTTTGCATCCAGAATGTATTTGCCGGATTTGTCTTTTTGAAAATCGGTAGAGTAAAAAATACCGAACGGCTGACCCGGAATCAGCGACGCATTTTCCATGTAGCTGTCTGGTAAAACGTACACCGAGGCACCGGCCAGCGATACTACCTTATTACGGTTCATGGAAAAGTTAGCTGAAAGATTCCAGCGGAAAGCCCCTCTGGCAAAAACATCGGCCCCGGCTTCTATTTCCAGCCCTTTGTTCGATAGCTCGGCGGCGTTGCTGTTGCGAATGGTAAAGCCAGTAGCACTCGGTACGTTTAGCGAAAGAATTACGTCTTTTGTGTGATTAGTGTAAGCCGTTGCCGACAGGCTAACCCGGTTCTTTAGGAAACGCAGGTCAACGCCTACTTCCGATTCCGTTTTACGTTCGGGCCGCAGGTAATCGTTGCCTGCTACGGTGCTGCGGGTATAGCCGCCACCATACAAGGCACTGGCTGAGCTTAAGCCTCTTGTAAAAGCATCCCGATCTCTAAATTCAGAAGGGCCAAACGTGGTAAAATTGAGATAAGGCTGCGGCTGAATACCCACCTGCCCCCAGGTGAGCCGGAGTTTACCAAAGCTTAAAAACGAACTGCCCTGCAACGCATTCAGCTTACTAAACTGCCAGGCCAAAGCTGCCGATGGAAAGAAGAAAGTAGAACTGGTTTGGGAGCCAAAAGTGGAAGCACTTTCATTACGGCCCGTCAGCGTAAGAAACAGCATGTTGTAAGCCTGCACATCGGCCTGGGCGTAGTATGCATAGGTACGAATGAGCGAATTGAAGTTGCCTACCGTCAGGTTCGAGTTCAGGGCATTGGTCAAAATATCAGGGGCCGTTGGTACAATCAAGTTGGTAATGGCGTCGGATAGCGTAGCCCTGCGGCGGCTGTTGTAATTACCACCCACCAGCAGTGAGCCACCAAAATCATCATTGAACTTTTTTGTGGCTGTAGCAAACACATCGGTATTGAATTGCTTTTCGGTAATCCAGTTTTTGGAGAGATAGCCGTTGGGCTGAAGGGCAGAATTGCGGGCTAGGCGTTCCAAGCGTTCGTCGGTAAAATTATCGATGCCCGTACGGCCCGTTATATTTAGCCATTCCAGTGGCGTAATGTCGAGTTGCAAGCTACCAATCAGGCGGTCCACATCGCTGGTGTTGCGGTTGTTATTAATGTTCCAGATGGGGTTGCTATAGATAGTGCTCAAATCCTTGCCCAGCGGGTTGCGATAGCTAACATGGGCGTTGTTGAATACTTGTCCAGCTGGGTTAGTGTAGGTTCCAGTGTAATAAGAATTATCATAATCCGGGGGCGTACGCAGGCTGCCCAGCATGATGCCCTCTACATTATCCCCCTCCTGTACTCTCGACGAATTGATTTTTGTATAGCCAACATTTATGGATGCCCGCAACCAATCCGTAAACTGACTGGCTGCATTCACCCTGGCGGTATTGCGTTGGTATTTGCTATAAGCTTTTATCACGCCATCCTGGTTCAGGTTGCCGTAACTCGCCATAAAAGTAGTGCGGTCTTTACCGCCGCTGATGGCAATGGTATTATCGGTAAAATGCCCGGTCTGGAAGGCATCTTTGGTATGGTCGTACACGTCCCGACTGTTCTTTCCACCATGCGGATTAGCAGCTGTGCCGGAGGCAATGGCGTACCGCTGAGTACCATCGGGGAAAGTGACATAGCCCTGGTAGCCTGTGGCCGTAGGGTTGGTGATGTACGTGTCCCCGGCACCCGAGCGGTTGGCAATGCGATCGCCAAAAGTGCTGCGGTTGCCTTGCATGTATAGTCCATTCAGACCCTGCCCGTAGGTATTTTGCAGCGCAGGCATTTTATTTACCCGGTCAAACGAAACGGTTGACTTGAAAGTGATGTTCACCTTGCCATTCGTATTCCGTCCTTTTTTTGTAGTAATAACAATCACCCCGTTGGCAGCTCGGGTACCCCACAAAGCTGCTGCCGAAGCACCTTTCAGCACTTCCATACTTTCAATGTCTTCGGGGTTAATATCGTTGATTCGGCTTTGCTGTATGATGCCGTTTCCAGCGGCAGTGCCCAGGTTATCGCTGGAATTGCTAACCGGTATGCCATCTACCACAAATAAGGGTTGAATGTTTCCATTGATGGTGTTTTGCCCCCTGATTTGAATGTATGCCCCTGCACCGGGGTCACCGCCACTGCGGGTAATTAGTACGCCGGATGCCTTGCCACTAAGGCCGGTCAGCAGACTGGTTTCGCCGCTTTGAGCCAGGGCCTGCCCCTTTACGGTAGTAACAGACGAGGCGAATTTATCCCGTTCTGCTCTTGTGCCCAGTGCCGTCACGATAATTTCACTTAGTTGCCGGGCTTCTGTTTTCAGTTGAACGTTGATGGTCGTTCTTCCGCCAATAAGTTTTTCAATAGTTTGCATACCTACCGCCGAAAAAATAAGGGTGGTAGCTGTGGCTGGTACGCTTAGACGGAAGGTACCATTCTGCGTTGTGGTGGTACCAATGGTGGTTCCTTTTACTGATACCGTAACACTTGCCAGAATGCTAGTGTCTTCGTCTTTGGTTACAGTGCCGCTGATGGTGCGACTCTGTGCCTGCACTTGCCAGCGGGCAGTAAATAATAACAGCAAACTCAATAGTAGTGTTTTGATCATACTTTTCTATTAAAATGAAATACAGGGGCTGAATGCTTAGCCAGGTAATGGCAACTAATGGTATTTTTTAAAAAACAAATCGAGCCTTATTGCAACAGATAGCTTTTTGTAACACCTCTTGCGGTTTTATCACCCAATTGCTTAGGGCAGCTATCAACTGAATACGTATCCAACAAAAAACCTTCAGGATGAACGGATGGCCGCAATAAGACAGACCAGCAGCGAAGCATCCAACTATAAACAGGTATTGAAGAAACATTCAGAAAGCAAATACTGGCCTAAGTAACGAACCAAATGGCTTTTCTGTTCAATGCGATCCCCTGTTTATTTGAACGATTATGAGATTTTCTCTCTTTTAAATAGAGATGAGGCATGTGTTTCCTGCACCAAGTCAGGTTACAGCCTGGCTTACCTAGTGGATTCAGTTTCTAACTGAATGATTTGCTTGTGCCACTACTGGGCAGCTACGGTTTTGCAGTTTCTGCTTTTACTGTTTCTTGGCATTTTTACGGCATTTTTGTTCCGGCAGGGATGCTTCGATAGTCTACCCTTTTAATTGCGGGTTCCGTCATTTACAACGTATCATTTTACCATGAATTTCTTCAACCGGGCTTTATACAACTTAGTGCTTTCTCCTAAGGCACTTTACAGCCGCATGGGCGTACAGACAGATAAGCTGGCACTTATTCTACAGGTAAAGCTGATGATAGACGACCGGCGACCCAATACCTTTAATCAGCGGCCACAGCGGCAGGGAAAGCCTAAAAAAGAATTCAGCAAAGCCACGTTGTGGAGCGTTATTGGTTCCGCCGTTATGGGTTTGTTTTTTCTATACACATTTGCCATACCTGGTGAGGACCGGCTGCTACAACTTACTTTTTACTTCAGCCTTTACCTACTGCTGCATTCCTTTACCCTTATTACCGAAGTAAGCAACCTGCTACTCGACAGCACCGATAACACTATCATCCTTCCGGCACCGGTAAATGCACAAACCCTGCTGATGGCCCGGCTGCTGCATATCCTCATTATCATTTTGCGTAGCGGCCTGCCTATGATGTTGCCCGGCTGGGTAGCTATCAGTTTTATTGATGGTTGGAAAGCCACCCTACTCTTCCCTCCTGTTTGTGTGCTGGCTATTTTATTTACGGTATTTGTGGTGTGCAGCTTTTACCTGCTGGTGCTGCGGTTTGTATCGGTACAGCGGTTCAAAAATATCATTGCCAGCATCCAGATATTTTTCAGCATCCTTGTGTTTGCCGCTTCTCAGTTTTTACCCCGTCTGCTTACCCGCAATGTTTTAGAGCAGGTATCGCTGGAAAGCAGGTGGTGGAGTATATACTTCCCGGCGGAGTGGTTTGCCGCATTGTACAACCTGGTGGTTCAGGGAAACAGAAGCCGGGTTGTGCTGATTGGCGCTGCCATAGCCGTCTTCTTGCCCATCGCTGCTTTTTTCGTTTTAATTAAATACCTGGCACCGGCCTTCAACCGAAAGCTGGGTGCATTGGGCGGTGGTGAAACAGCTACGCCGCTTACGCCAAAACAAAAAGTACAGTACAAAAAGGGCCGTACACTGTCCAATACTTTATCGGGCACCTTTACCCGTAGCTACACCGAGCAGGCGGCCTTTCGCCTGGCCTGGAACATCAGTAGCCGCAGCCGGGAATTTAAGATGAAAGTGTATCCTTCGCTGGGCTACCTGCTGGTGTACATCGCCTTATTTTTCATTGGGGGCAATGGCCGCAAGTTGTCGCTGGAAGGGTTCAGGCAAATGGACAACGCTGCTTTTTACCTCATTATGGCACTTATTTACATCAGTTCCTTTTCCATCAATACCATTATTACGCAATTGCAAATGTCGGAGAAGCACAAGGCGGCATGGGTATTCTTCACGGCACCGCTTACCCGGCCGGGGCATGTAATTAGCGGAGCATACAAAGCCATGATTGCTAAATTTCTGTTGCCCGTTTTCGTGATCGTTTCCATCATAACGCTGACACTTACCAACGGCAAAGCGGCCCCCCATTTACTGGTCGGTTTTTCCAACGTAATTATGACCAGTACTTTGTTTGCCTACCTGTTTCTTCGCAAGTTTCCGTTCAGTTCGCCTATACAGGCCAATGCCCGTACCGGTAATCTTATCATTAGTATCCTGGTTACTTTTCTGCCATTTGGTATAGGCCTGTTCCATATTTTTATGAGAGACAATCTGATCCTGCTATTTATACTGGCCACCCTTTCGTTGGCTGCTACTTACCTGCTGCTACAGCAAATGCAAAAGCAAGCCTGGAAAAGTATTTTGTCAAAATACTCGGAAGAATAAATGTGGGGAATGGTCAATGGTGAATATTCAATGAACAATATGAATCTTTCATCACCAGTTGTCTGTGGTCCATGGTCAGTTGTCTTTCGGACTTTCAGACTTTCTGACTTCCGGTCTTCCCGACTTTCCGCTGTACGTTTGCCTCCATGCTTCTTTTTGCAAACCAAATTACGCCCCGCTTACAGCACACAGCCAATTGGCTGGGCGTGTATCTGTTTGGTAAACCACTCCGCATTACTACAGATGCAAAGGCAGTTGCAGAACAGGATGTGGTTTTTAATTATTCACCTCAGTCAGTGCCTGTTGCCACCTTTCAATTCCAGCCACATCCGCTGTTATTTGAAAACACAATTGTGCCGCAGATAATTCAATTAAAAGAAGTCAATCAAACACCCTGTTTTTTTGAAACGGCCGGCAATTTTCCATTTGATGTACTGGCGGCTTCCTTTTACCTGTTGCAGCGTTACGAAGAATATTTGCCCCACCAAAAAGATGCATATGGCCGCTATGCACATACCAATAGTTTGGCTTTTCAAGCCGACTTTTTGCACTTGCCAGTAGTGGATTTGTGGATGCTACAACTAAAGCAGGCCTTGCACTCCATGTTTCCGCAGTTGCGGTTTACAAACCGGCAATTTCAATTCATTCCTGCCTACGATGTTGATATTGCTTTTAGCTATCGGGGCAAAGGCCTATTAAGAAATTTATGGGGAGTATACCGGTCACTAGCTACTGGCAGAATGGGTGATTTTTTACAACGGATGGACTTTGCATTAGCAGGCAAAAAAGATCCGTTTGATGTTTTTGATGAACTGGATGAACTGCACCAACAGCACCACCTGCAACCCATTTACTTTCTGTTGCTGGCGCAAAAACAAAAAGGAATTGATAAGAATATTTCGCCTGGCAAAAAGGTATATCGTAACCTGATTGAAAAGTTGTCGAAGCAGTATAAAACAGGTATTCATTTTAGCGGTGCAGCAGCTGAATCATTTACAACTAAACAGACTGAGAAAAAAATACTGGAGGAAATAACTGGTGAAGCAACTATTCGCAACCGTATGCATTACCTGCTGGCATTTCTACCCGAAACCTACCAGCAGCTGCTACAGCCGCCACTGAATATAACAGCCGATTATACCATGGGGTACAGCACGGTAAATGGCTTTCGGGCAAGTATTTGCACTCCCTATTACTGGTACGATTTGTCAAAAGAGGCAGGCACCAACCTGCAGATTTTTCCCTTTTGCTATATGGATGCTACGTCTATTTTTGAAGAAGAAACCACGCCTGCCGGAGCCTTGCAGGAAATGAAAGGATTGCTACAAACAGTGCAGCAGGTAAATGGTGTATTCATTTCCATCTTTCATAACCACTTTATGGGCCTGGATGCAGAAGGCCGCAAATGGATGCAGATGTACAAGCAGTTTTTATCTTTCACTGATAAGAGTATTTTTACCAGCGATTAGCAGTACTTCCCATTAAAACCTATCCCTATGCTTCGCTGTATTTTATGCATTAGTATGCTTTCTTTATTTGCCTGCCAGCAAACAAAAAAAGATGCTGTACCGCAGCCTGTTACTGATTCTATGGCTACCAGTAATATCGATGATATTTTGCTAAACAGCACCTATAATACTACGCAGCTACAAGGTATTTATACCGGCCAGTTCGATGGCTCGCCCATTAGTATAGCTGTCAATTATATTTCGGGCAAAAATGTAAGTGGCTATAATGTACATAAGGGTCTGAAACGCAATGTACACGGCACTCTGGAACCATTGGGGCGCCAATTTAAACTAATGCTCGACCAACCTGGCGACAATAAATACGACGGCCATTTCGATTTATTTATCGATACTGCTTCTTTCACTGGCCAGGGTACGTGGACACCTAAAAATGATTCGACGTTAAAGAAGAAAAATTTTACGCTGGTACGTAAAAAAGAGGATGATTACAACCAACTGGCAAGTAGCTGGACTGATACGCTCAGTCGTACCATTCAGCTAAAGGATGATGGGGCGGCTGTTTTTTCTTATTACAATTATAAAGGCACACCGCAGGAACAATTAGAAACCATAATGGGTAGCTGGCAACAGAAAAAAGATAGTGTTATTCTCTTCTGGCAACCAAATACAATTTTCCCCTCACGGCATTCTTCGTTTTATATACTAAAAGAGCATGGTGATAACGATACAACCTCTTATGTAAGTGGTTTACGAGGCGAAAATGCAGACTGGATAAACGAAGCTCCATAAGCCCCATAATTTAGGGCAGATAAGCTTTTCTATTCTTCATTCTCTAGTTGGTACTCATTATTTCATGCCATTAGCTAAAAATATTTTCTATGCATTTCTGCTCTTTTGCCTGGCATGGGGCTGCTGGCTAATGCTTACGTTATCACTGCCATACACCGATATAAAACCCAATATTGATTTCCTGCTCACCAAGCAAAATGTGTATTACAATAAACCCTGGCGATTTAGCTTTTATACCCATGTATATACCAGCATTTTAGTACTGGTAGCAGGCTTTACACAGTTCAATCAATGGATACTAAAGCGACATGTACAATGGCATCGGGTTGTTGGCTGGATTTACCTGATAACCGTACTTGTAATTAGCGGGCCTGCTGCATTTGTAATGAGCCTGAAAGCCAATGGTGGATTGCCTGCACGGGCTTCATTTACTTTGCTGAGTATAATGTGGTATACATCTACACTAATGGCTTTAATACGTGCCAAACAACACCGTTACGAAAGCCATGCCCGCTGGATGATCCGCAGTTATGCATTGACATTAAGTGCCATTACATTACGCATTTATGCTTATAGTTTTGATGCATTGCATATTAATGTACCACCGAGAGATGTTTATATTACTATTGCCTGGCTAAGCTGGGTACCTAATTTAATTGTTGCGGAAATAATTACGCATGTAAAAAAGCGATTTACCTGATTATTTACTGCTGTATCATCGCCACTGTTTTAGCCGTAGAAGATGGTGGCAAATTCATCCCTAGCAACACTGCATCGCTTTCAAATTTTCCATCTTTTCCAATCCGGTAATGGCTACTTTTTATTAAGTCGCTTTTCGCAACTTTGTTCCCAACGTACCCATCATCACCCACGGGTTTAGCCCAGGTGTTTTTGTAATCTTTGATGTCGACATTGCCGTTTTGCTGTAGCGTAGCCACTTTAAAAGTATCTTCAAAAGATAGCTGTCCGGCTATTGGTAGCTTATCAATCAGTTTCCCTTTTTTTGAATACGATGCCAGGTAAAACTGCGTAGGCACGTAAGGCAGATCCTCATTATCCTCATAGTCGTAGCTACGGCTACCGTAAATCACCGTTTCGTAAGCTGGTGTACTGGCCACTTTTGCCATGTAGAAAAATTCCTGGCCTACATCCCGACTGAATTTATAGTCCCGCATTTCGGTCACAAACTTTTCAAAATCATAGCTAATGGAAGTTGGCTGTTTTATGTTTTTTAGCGTTTCTATATTAATCGTTAGCGGAAAAGATGCCGGCCGAAAACCTGCACTGTAATTTACCCAAAGCACCGTTGCCGGGTCGCCATTACCACTCATCGCCTCGTTGAACATACCTGTAAAATCATCGCTTTTGCGAATGCTGGCCAGCTTTGGTTCGTTGTAAATTTTATCCCGATCCGTAAAGCCATTCTCAATGGCATTTTTCAGGTAGGCAATGGTTTGTTCTCTTCGTTCCCAATCTTCTTCACCCGTCATGCCAGCCAAAGAACAAGCCTTTTTGTACAGTACATAACTAATGGGCTGGTAATTTAGTTTTTCTGCCATATTGAAGGCCTGATACGCAACAGAATCCTGGTTCATATTCAGTAGCACATTTCCCAGTTCATAATAGGTTTTATTATCAGGAAAAAAACGGGCTGATTGTTGGAAAAACGGCAAGCTGCCTTCCGCATTTTTTTGGTTTACAGATAAATCAATTCCTTTTAGAAAAAGCTTTTTTGCCGTATCCGACTGCGATTGGTGGGCCTGTCGCAAATATGTTACTACCGAATCAAATTGGTAAATAGCATCAGCACTTAACTGTCCGGCAGGTTTTGCTTTTTGCTCGGAAAAAGATGGCTCAGGGTTATTAGAACAAGCAGTTAAAAGCAAGCTGGTTGCCAACGTTAATAAAATAAGGCGTTGCATAAGGGCAGTTTAATGCCTAAAGATACTATTACAATTAAGCTATGGAATACATGGCAGCTTTTTTATCAAGGTTATTTTAGGGTATTACGCCCAAAGCAAAACGGATGTAGCCCCTATCTTTACGGCTTATCTCGAAAAATGCAGACAGATTTTTTAGTGATTGGCTCCGGCATTGCCGGGCTTACTTATGCCATCAAAACAGCAAATGCTTGCCCCGATAAACAGGTGCTGGTGCTTACCAAAACCGTAAGCGACGAAACCAACACCAAGTATGCCCAGGGCGGTGTAGCTGGCGTGTGGGATGCTAACGATACCTACGAAAAACACATTGAGGATACACTAATTGCCGGTGATGGACTGTGTAACCTGCAAACGGTAGAGATTGTAGTAAAAGAAGGGCCGGAACGCATTAAAGAAATCATAGAATGGGGGGCTGAATTTGATAGAGAAGCTGGCGGCGACTATTCATTAGGTAAAGAAGGTGGCCACAGCGAAAACCGCATTCTGCACCACAAAGATGTAACGGGCAAAGAGATGGAAAGAGCTTTACTTTCTGCCATCCAGGCCGCACCCAACATCAGAGTCATTAACCATTGCTTTGTTATTGACTTAATTACACAACACCATTTAGGATACCTGGTTACCAAGGGAACGATTGATATAAAATGCTATGGCGTATATGTGCTGAATCAGAACACCAATGCCATTGAAAAAATAGAAGCCAAAATAGTCTTGCTGGCAACGGGTGGCAACGGACAGGTATACCGTACCACTACCAACCCCGCTATTGCTACCGGTGATGGCGTGGCAATGGTGTACCGGGCAAAAGGCCGGGTAGAAAATATGGAGTTCATCCAGTTTCACCCAACGGCGCTATACGAACCAGGCGTACGTGGACAAAGTTTTTTAATAACGGAGGCCGTTCGGGGCGATGGTGGCATTCTTCGTAATCATAGCGGCGAAGCATTTATGCAGCGCTACGATGAACGCCTCGATTTGGCCCCCCGTGACATTGTGGCCCGTGCTATTGATAACGAAATGAAAGTGCAGGGTACGGAACATGTGTACCTTGATTGCCGCCATATGAACCTTGAAAAATTCATTCATCACTTCCCCAATATTTATGAAAAATGTAAAAGCATTGGGATAGATGTGGCCGTGCAAATGATACCTGTAGCACCAGCTGCCCACTATAGTTGTGGCGGCGTAAAAACGGATGAGTGGGCCCGCACTTCCATCCAAAATTTATATGCCGCAGGTGAATGTTCCAGTACTGGCTTGCACGGGGCCAATCGCTTAGCCAGCAACAGTTTGCTGGAGGCGATGGTATTTGCACACCGGGCCTATTTGCATAGTGTAGAAGCCGTAAAAAATGATAGTGATGCATTGGCAAAAATGCCAGACTGGGATGCCTTTGGCACCAATGAACCAAAGGAAATGATCCTTATTACGCAAAGCCTGAAGGAACTACAACTACTAATGAGTGACTACGTAGGTATTGTGCGAAATAATGTACGCTTGCAACGAGCCAGCCGCCGCCTTGATTTGCTATGGGAAGAAATTGAAGACCTGTACCGGACTACC
>CAXTDG010000009.1:0-19196 GCA_964242675.1 uncultured Chitinophagaceae bacterium | reverse complement strand
TCGTATTTCTTCTCTACTTTCAGGGGGGTATGTACCGTTTCGTAAATAATATGTTCTGTAAGATTTACGCCGTAGTGATGCAGGTAATCAGGCAACTCGGCCCGACGCTGGTCGCCACAAAAGAAGTGCGCCTTTTTTACTTTTTGTTGTACTACTATTTTGGCTAGTTCCAGTGCATTTATAGCAGTACCAGCAATGTCAGCCTTGGGGTAATATTGCTTTAGCGCCATTTGTGTGGCACCACTCAGGCAATAAAATTTCCAGCTTTTCAGTTCTTTCAATTTACCAGCTAATACAGATACGGCTACCGCACTTGTTACCACGGCTACTGTCTTTTTATCTTCCAATGCAGCCAGCTTGGTTTGCAAAACTTTATTATTCACCGGTTCGGTGCTAATAAATGAGATGACATCGATATTGATGCCATTACCAGCCGCATTCTTGATAAGACTTTCACCCAGCGGCCGGGTACATAAAATTTCAACGGACTTACCGTACATGTTGCATATTCTCCATTATTTCTTTACCACCCTTTTGTAATATATCTATCGCAGCTTTCCTTCCTAAGTCCGCTGCATTTTCTTTTCCAATTTCAAAGCCCACTTCTTGTTTTTGCTTCCCATCTGGCGACAGGATATTGCCACGGAAGTAAATAATATCCTCTTTAATCGTTGCCAGCGCCCCAATTGGCGTAGTACACCCCCCTTGCAAATGGTGCAGAAAATCCTTTTCTATTTGTGTGCAAAGGGCTGCATCTACATCGCTAAATAGGGAACATATATCCATGTATTGTTGTTCGCCACTACGGCAAACCACAATAATAGCCCCTTGCGATGGGGCAGGTAGCATCCAGTCCAGTTCTACTGCGTTTGAAGGTCGTAAGTGAATACGATCTAGTCCGGCAGCGGCGAAGATGCCGCCTTGTGCTGATTCATTCGCTACTTTTTGCAGTCGAGTGTTCACATTGCCCCGTAAATTGACAATTGTGTGACCTGGATAACGGTTGAGCCACTGTGCTGCCCGGCGGGTACTGCCGGTAGCGATTACAGCTGTTGAACTTGTATCGTCTAAAAAGTCAGAGTTTTGCTTGGGTACAAACAAATCTTTATAAGATGCCCTGGGTAAAACGGCAGCTTTTACAATGCCAGTGGCCATTTGCGTAGGCACATCCTTCATGCTATGTACGGCAATATCGATGCGATTATTAAGCAAAGCAGCATCCAGCGTACGGGTGAAAATGCCTTGTACGCCAAGTGCATACAGCGGAGTTACAAGATCAATATCGCCTTCGCTTTTTACATATACCAGTTCAGCCTGGTAACCATTCTGTTCCAATAAATCTTTTACGGTATTTGCCTGCCACAGAGCTAGTTGGCTATCTCGGGTTCCAATCCTAATGGGTTTGTTTTCAGTATTCATCCGGCCTACAAAGAAACGTTATTCAGACGACAGACAGGGGACGATGGGCGACTGATTAACATATAGAGAAAATTTTAGGATATTGTAGGAGTTCCGTTTTCTGCGTGAGGGATAGCAGCAAGTACCCCGCAAAGCGCCGGAACAAAGATGGATTCAGCGTAGCTATGATGTGAAGACGGCGCTGCGGAGTACTGCGGATAGCCCGGCCCTTTGCGCCTATTATGAAACTTCAAAAATGTAGAGCCTTGCAGGCGCAATGGGACACGCCCTCTAACAAACCTGTAAGGGCTGTTTTGATTTCAGAAAAGATGTAGTTGCGAAAAAGACCTTATAGGTTTTATGGACGAGTTATGATTCCATGAAATCATTAATAGCCTGGATGAAGCTGCAGCCATGCCGGTCTTGCGAACGCATTTTGACGGCGGTGGTTTTGATAACCTTTTTGATTCTTTGCTCTTTTACATCGTCGGTAGAAGTGACGAATGCCGGGCAACCGCCGAGATGAGAAATATCTATTTGTTGCAGCTTGCTTTTCAGTGAAACCAGCGCTGGCACATGCATCCGCATATTGCACCAGCTTACAAATTCTTCTACATGAGCAGCAATGATGGCGTTGGCTTGTGGTACTTGCTCCAGCCGCTTTTGCAGGGTTTCATCCTTCATTTTGCTCAGCTCATCTACATTAAGCAAGCGAATAAAATCAAGCCTTTTTACGGATGCATCTACATCGTAAGGAACGGATAAATCAATGATGAGGCGAGGCTTGCTGTTGGTGAAAAACGAAGCATGAATAACCGGCAGCGGTGAATTGGTAGAAGTGATAATGATATCTGCATCGTTGGCTTCAACCGCTAGGTTTTGAATAGGAGCACATTGCAGGCTCAGTTCATCGGCAATAGCCTGGGCCTTTTCAGCAGTACGATTGATGAGGGTGATATTGGTAGTGTGTAAGTAATCTACCAGGTTTTTACAGGTATTGCGGCCAATTTTACCGGTGCCTACCATCACTATTTTTTTATCGACAATATTGGTGATGTTCCTGATAAACTGAATAGCCGCAAAGGAAACAGAAACCGTTCCGCCGCTGAGGCAGGTGCCGGCTTTTACAGCTTTGCTGGCTTGTAGAGCCGTATTGAGCAAGCGCTCCATAAATGGGCCAATGCCGCCAGCCTCTTTTGAAACTTTTGCGGCTACTTTTATCTGCCCTACAATTTCATAATCACCCAAAATCTGGCTATCCAACCCTGCACTAACTTGTAATAAATGCGTTACTGCATCAGAGCCGCCTTTTGTGTAGCTCAGTTTTTTAAAATCATCCAACACATCGGTATTCTGACTGCACAATAGATTAATCAGCGTATCAGCATCGTCCGCCAGTCCGTAAATTTCGGTGCGGTTGCAGGTGGAAAGAATGAAGAATTCCGGAACGCCAGCAGCTTTGGACTGTTGTAAAATTTGTAAATACTGATCGTTGCTAATGGTAAACAAACCACGAATGGAAGCATCTGTTTTTTTGTAACTGATTCCTGCCACCCAAAATCCGGAAATTCGCTCTTGCTTCAATGTTTTGTGCTGTTGCTGTGGCGGCAAAAGTACCCCTGTGTAGCTTTTTTTCGGGTTAAAATATGTCATGCTAATGTCATAAAATGGTGACGGTTGGTGCATCAACCAAACAGGTTTCAATAGTTGCCGTTACGCTTATAGTACAGATATTTGCACAGCAATACGATACGTTTATAATAGTCGGCAGGTTGCTTATGAAGGATACAATAAAACCTGCTTCCACAAAATGATTTTAAATTTTGAACAATAATAGTGCGGCCACTACCGGCGTGATTTTGATGAATCTGGGTTCGCCGGATTCTACTGAAGTAAAAGATGTGCGTAGCTACTTAAGCGAATTTTTGATGGACAAACGGGTAATTGACTACCCTTATCTGCTACGATTGCTTTTGATAAAAGGCATTATTGTTCCGAAACGGGCACCCCGTTCGGCCGAGGCGTATAAATCGGTTTGGCTGGCAGAAGGCTCACCGTTGGTGGTGCTAACAAAGCAGCTACAAGCGGCCTTGCAGAAAGAAACCCCGCTACCTATTGAGATAGCCATGCGGTACGCTAATCCTACTCCCAAAGCCGCTTTCGATAACCTGCAAAAAAATTTCCCCAGCCTAAAGGAAGTGCTGATGGTGCCGCTTTACCCGCACTATGCTATGAGTAGCTATGAAACGGCGGTGGAATATGCGGAAGAGATTTATAAAAAGGGAAACTATAGTTTTAAGATAAGCAGCGTAAAACCGTTCTACAACGAGCCGGAATACATTGATGCACTAAGCGATAGCATTGCGCCTTATCTGGAAAAAGATTATGATCAGATATTATTTAGCTACCATGGATTGCCACAGCGCCACATGACGAAGGCAGATCCTACACACCAGCATTGCATGAAAGTGAATGACTGCTGCCATGTGCCATCGGCCGCACACAAAACCTGCTATCGGCACCAATGTTTTACCACTATGGAATTGGTGATGGCTAAACTGAATATCCCAAAAGAAGAGGTTGGCCTTTCCTTTCAAAGCCGCTTGGGCAGGGAAGAATGGTTAAAACCTTACACAGCGGTACGACTGACCGAACTGCCAAAAGAAGGTATCAAAAAATTGCTTGTCGTTTGCCCGGCTTTTGTAAGCGACTGCCTGGAAACACTGGAAGAAATGGGCTTTGAAGGGAAAGAAAGTTTCTTGGAAAGTGGCGGTGAAGAATTTACCCTAATTCCTTGTATGAACGTACACCCCAGCTGGGTAAAAACCGTGGCCGATTGGGTAAATGATTTTGCGAAAGGAGAAAGGGAGATGGTGCTTGCGTAAAGTTCACTTGTTCACCTGTTTACACGTTTACTTGTTTTCCAAAACTTAATATTCTCTCCTTTTTGGGCTTGCATAACTTAGAATTTGGTAGTTGTCATAAAATATAAAATTCAGAACATGTGAACTTGTGAACAAGTAAACGTGTGAACCTAAAAAGATGTATTCCTACACCAAAGCCCTGCATATTATTTTCGTCGTTACCTGGTTTGCGGGCTTATTTTATATCGTACGGCTTTTCATTTACAACCGGGAGGCGCAGGATAAACCGGAGCCGGAGAAGGGCATTTTGCAAAAGCAGTTTAGTATCATGATAAAGCGGCTGTGGTTTGGCATTACCTGGCCATCTGCTGTACTGACGCTGATTCTAGGCCTATCTATCTGGTATCAATTAGGCTATTTACCCGATTGGCTGAAAGTGAAGATGTGCTTCGTTATCGGGCTGTTTGCTTACCACTTTAGCTTGCATGCTATTTACAAACAACAAACGGTAGGCAATTTCAAATATTCATCGCAACAACTCCGCATTTGGAACGAAGTAGCTACTATTTTTCTATTAGCTATCGTAATGCTGGCTGTGGTAAAAAGAGAAATTAACTGGTCGGGAATTGTAATTGGATTAGTGGCTGTAATGGCACTGCTGATGACGGCTATCAAACTTTATAAAAGGGTTCGGATGAAGAAGGAAGAGAAGTCTTAAAAGATTTGATAAAATTGATACTTACAACTAGCTGCTCTATGAGTGGCTTTTTCTTTTAGCTATTTTGCCGAAACTAATAATGGATTGGTTATTTAAAATATTACCATGAATTTGCAGGCAACACCTAAATCGTTTGGGAGAAGATTAATTCCCAGCAAACCGGCTTTTGTATCAGCTATCACCATTATCCTGCTAACTGTTCTTGCCGTATGGCTCTGGGGAACAACCATTCACAGAACCGTTTTTGGCAATGCTTTACTCTCCACTAATATTCTAGCAGCTATCTGTATTGCCAGTTTTACCATCGGTCTTTTCAATGGCGTAAAACTTAAGGATACATTAGGAAGAATAACAGACAAATTTGAATGGAAAAAGCTTCCTGACTTTCCTAAAGTCTCTAAGTTTCCATTATCTGGTGGAAGCTCCTGGGGTAATGTAGATTTAGATGAGTTCTTTTTTGAAATTTTACTGACTATCATTATCTCTATAATTACCCTTCTACTAAGTCTATTTCTGTTTTGGCTTTTTGGCAACCTCTTTTGGGCGGGAACGTTAATAGTGGAAGCAACTTTATATTGGATTTTCTTTCGGGCAGTAAGACAAGTATTAAAAAACGCCGGGAAATGTAGAGGTAAGTGGATGCTGAGTTTTATGTATGGCTTCGTTTTCACAGTAGGTTATAGTTTCCTCTTTTATGCAGTTATTCTCATACCGCATTTTTTAAATAGCTAAAACAGCGTTCCAAGTTTTTTGTGTTCGTAAACCTTATATCCTAATCTTTGAGCCTTCACCAGTTCCTGGAACAGGTGAACCGCTTAACAAGTGAATTAAAAGAACATGAAGCATCTTCCATTAAATCCGCAGATTTTCATTCAGAACCGCAAGCGTTTTGTGGAGAAAATGAAGCCTAATACCATTGCCATTTTCAACAGCAATGATGAGTTGAGCAGCAATGCTGATGCATTATATAGATTCAAGCAAAACAGCGATCTATATTGGCTTACCGGCATTGAGCAGGAAGACACGATGCTCATTTTATTTCCTGATAATCCCGATCAACGCTATACGGAAGTGTTGGTGCTGGTTCGACCTAACGAGGTAAAAGAGATTTGGGATGGTAAGCGCCTGCGGGCAAATGAAGCAACGGATAGTAGTGGCATTAAAAAAATTGTTTGGCTCGATGCACTGTCTGCAAACTTGCAAAAATGGATCAACGCCAGTGATGGTATTTACCTCAATACCAACGAACACGACCGTAAAGGAACTGAGCTTCCCACTACCCGTGACTATCGGTACGTATCAGAAATAAGAGAGCACTATCCACTACACCAACTATACCGCAGTGCTAAGATTTTAAAAGAACTACGAGCCATCAAGTCTGCTGAAGAAGTGGAGGTATTGCGTACCGCTATCGATATCACCAACAAGGCTTTCAAGCGGGTAATGCATTTTCTGAAACCTGGGGTAATGGAGTATGAAATTGAGGCAGAAATTGTGCATGAATTTTTGCGTAATCGCAGTACTGGTGAGGCTTACGGAAGCATTCTTGCCAGCGGCGATAGAGCCAGAACCTTACACTACATCAGCAACAACGAAGAGTGCAAAGACGGCGAACTCATCCTCATGGATTTTGGTGCTGCTTACGGCGGTTACAATGCCGACCTTACCCGTACCATTCCTGTAAATGGCAAGTTTACCGAACGCCAAAAGGAAGTGTACAATGGCTGCCTGCACATCCATAATTTCTGCAAAGGCATCTTAAAGCCGGGCATCACTTTTAAAGAATATCACCGCCAGATTGGCGACGAAGCCACCAAAGTTTTTCTGCAACTCGGTTTATTAAAAGAAGAAGACCTGAAAGACGAAAACAAGGAAGAATACGAAACCCGTCCCTTCCGCAAATTTCTCTACCATGGCATTAGCCATCACTTAGGTATTGATGTGCATGACCTTGGTTCTTTTGATATTCCGGTAGAAAAAGGCATGGTGTTTACCATTGAGCCAGGTATTTACATCGAGGCTGAAAAAATGGGCATCCGCATTGAAAATAATGTGTGGATTACCGAAGATGGCAATGAAGATTTGATGAAAGACATTCCTATTACGGTGGAAGACATCGAGTCATACATGAACGCACAGAAGCAATAACTCATGAAGCAAGTCCCCAACATTTTTACCCTGCTGAACCTTTTCTTCGGCTGCATTGCTATTGTTTACATCATGCAAAATGGTATTGTAGCAGACGACGAAAACGGTGGTGTTTTAGAGTTATCCCAGCAAATGTGGATCGGCTCGTTGTGCATTGCCATTGCAGCAGTTATCGATTTTTTGGATGGCTTCGTTGCTCGTCTTTTCAAAGCTACTTCCGAGATGGGCAAGCAACTGGATTCGCTGGCCGATGTGGTAAGTTTTGGTGTAGCACCGGGAATGATTTTATATCAGCTACTTCGCATTAGCCTTGTACGCCAACCTGATGCTTTGCAGACTTCCATTCTATGGTTACTCCCAGCGTTCATTTTGCCTTGTGCCGCCGGTTATCGACTGGCTAAGTTTAATATCGATACCCGCCAGACCTATTCTTTTCGGGGTACACCGGTACCCAGCGTTGGGTTGATGGTGGCTTCTTTTCCGCTTATTTATTGGGCAAGCAAGTACAGTTGGGCGCAAAACCTGCTGGTTAACAAATGGTTTTTATATGCGGTGATTGCAATCCTCAGCGGGTTAATGGTAAGCGACATCCCAATTATGAGCAACAAGCCTAAAAACCGTACCCTGCCCGGTTTACTACCACAACTTTCGCTGCTGGTGGTAGCCCTCATTACCGCTTTCTTATTTGGCTGGCTGGCCGTTCCGTTTATTTTTGCGGCCTTTGTAATTCTATCTTTACTTTTTCAAAAACAAATACAATGACGTTTACGGCCCATATCAATGTAATGCCGCTGAAAGAATTATTAGATCCCCAGGGGAAAGCTGTAATGGGTGGATTGAACAACCTGGGCATTAGCAGTGTGCAGGATGTTCGCATTGGCAAGCACATTACGTTGCAGGTAGATGCTGAAACGGAAGAAGCGGCCAAATCAATAGCCGAAGAAGCCACCAAAAAACTACTGGCCAACCCCGTAATGGAGCAGTTTGAAATCACATTGAGCTAAATTGTGAATCGTCAATCTTTATGCTCTACATCGTACCAACGCCCATCGGCAATTTATCCGATATCACATTCCGGGCCATCGAAGTGATTAAACAAGTGGATGTAGTACTGTGCGAAGACACCCGCACTTCAGGTCATTTGCTCAGTCACTATCAAATCAACAAGCCGCTTTCCCCCTACCACCAGCACAACGAGCATAAAATTCTTCAGCATTTAGTCGACCAGTTAGCGAGTGGCAAAACCATGGCCCTGCTTACCGATGCCGGTACACCCGGCATCAGCGATCCTGCTTTTTTACTGGTACGGGAATGCGTAAAAAACGACATCAAGGTAGAATCGCTGCCAGGTGCTACGGCTTTTGTACCGGCATTAGTAAATAGCGGGCTTCCGCTCAATCGCTTTGTATTCGAAGGTTTTCCGCCGCTTAAAAAAGGTCGTCATACTTTATTCACCCAGCTCAGCACCGAAACCCGAACAATGGTATTTTACGAAAGCCCCATGCGGCTGGTAAAAACGCTGGAGGAGATGGCTAAGTATTTCGGCGAAGACCGCCCCTGCTGCGTTAGCCGGGAATTGACCAAAAAATTTGAAGAGAACAAGCGGGGTACATTGAAAGAAGTAGCAGCTTATTTTGCAGAAAAAGGCGTGAAAGGAGAAATTGTATTAGTGGTAGCTGGTAATGAAGATTAAAAAAGCCCGGCACTTCGTTAGATGATTTATAAATTTTGTTGCAGCGCTCCTTGCTATCGTATAAAAACAGTCGCAAACTCCCTTACTTTATGCCGTAGCGCTATCTTTGGGCAGCTGCAATTATTTCATCATCTTATTTCGTTCTCTTATGAAAAATAAAATTGTCGTATTTCTGGTAGCCGTTCTTCTTACTATTTCTGGCGCTTTTGCTCAGTTACGCAAAATACCGGCTGAAGTAACAGAAGCTTTTAAGAATAAATACCCTGCTGCAACAGAGGTTTCCTGGAGCGATAAACTAACGTCTTTTCAGGCCAATTTTACCTTAAACAACGAAAAGCTGGAAGCTGATTTTAGTTCGAAGGGTGCCTGGAAAAAAACAACGAAAGATTTAGACATAGCTAGTTTGCCTGCCTCTGTAGCTGAAGGTTTCAAAGGCAGTAAGTATAGCCCAGACTGGACGATAAAATCGGCTAACGAAACGGAAAAAGAAGACAAAACATTCGAATACAGGCTCTTCATTGAAAAGTCGGCCCTGCAAAAAAAGTATGTGTACATGAACCGGGATGGCAAAGTGCTTCGGGAAGCTGTTACCTTATAAAAATTATAGTTTAAAAAATATATCGTCCTTTCTGTTTCAAACAGCAGAAAGGATTTTTTTTGCCTTTCTCTTATTTCTTCCGCAAATGATTCGTTTCTTAAAAAACACGCCTTTCGTCCTTTTTCTTTTGAGTGCAGGATTGCTTACAGCACAGCCAGGCCGCTGGCAGCAGCACATCAAGTACATCATGAACGTAAAGCTGGATGCTCCCACCAATAAAATCAGCGGTACGCAAACCATTACTTACATCAACAATTCTCCGGATACGCTTACCCGTATTTTTCTACACACCTATTGGAATGCTTTTCAACCAGGCAGCAGCATGGATGTTCGTAGCCGTACATTGGGCAACATACAGGTAGGAAAAGACAGAAATGGCAACCCGGTGAGAGATTGGGATGCCCGTGTAAAAGATCGTATTGTGCAACTAAAACCAGAAGAGATTGGGTACTGCCGGATTATCAGCATCAAAACGGGTGGTAATACGCTTGCTACTAAAGACCATCAAACCATTTTGGAAGTAACACTGCAAAAACCCATTTTGCCAGGTCAGACCGTTGTATTCAATACTGTTTTCGAGTGCCAGGTGCCAATACAAATTAGGCGTAGTGGCCGCAACAATGCAGAGAATGTGCAATACAGCATGAGCCAGTGGTACCCTAAAATGGTGGAGTACGACTACCAGGGCTGGAATGCAAACCCCTATATTGCCCGTGAATTCTATGGCGTTTGGGGCGATTTTGATGTAAACATTACCGCAGGTAAAAACTACAAAATTGGTTCAACCGGCGTATTGCAAAATGCTGCTGAAATAGGCTGGGGCTACGATGGCGTAGAAGATTCACCATTAAAAAACACCAACTCATCTACCCGTACCTGGCACTTCAAAGCCGAAAATTTACATGACTTTGTATGGGCAGCCGATACAGCCTATCGCCACATCACCCGTAAGCCTGCAGGCACGGCTCCCTTGCTGCATTTTATTTACAAAGAAAATGCAGCCGAAGAAGCCAAATGGCAGGCTACCGCCAATGAGTGTGCAAGGGCCTATCCATTTATGGCAAAAACTTTTGGTGCTTACCCCTGGCCCTCGTATTCCTTTTTGCAAGGCGGCGATGGCGGAATGGAATACGGCATGGCTACGCTGGTAAAAAACAGTTCGCTGGGCACCTGCCTGCATGAGTGGCTGCACAGCTGGTACCAACAATTATTTGGTACTAATGAAAGCCTTTACCCCTGGATGGACGAGGGTTTTACTACCTATGCCGAATTACGCACCAGTGGCTGGCTAACGAACAAAGCACTGGACACCACTTACAAAAATGCCTATTCTGGTTACATCCGGCTGGCACTTAGTGGCCTGGAAGAACCCATGAGCACCCATGCCGACCACTACAATACCAACTATGCGTATAGCAATGCGGCCTATAGTAAAGGAGGTGTGTTTATGCAGCAGTTAGGCTACATCGTTGGGCAGCAAAATCTTGATAAAATTTTACTGGAATATTACCGCCTCTGGAATCACCAGCATCCTAATCCCAACGACTTTATAAGGGTAGCCGAAAAAGTGAGCGGCATGGAACTGGACTGGTATAAAGAATACTGGGTGTACACTACCAAAACCATTGATTATGGTGTAGATACCGTAATGAATAAAGATGGCAAAACTATTATTGGCTTGTACCGCAACGGCTACATGCCTATGCCGATAGATGTGCAGATTACTTACAAAGATGGTACGAAGCAAAACCACTACCTACCGCTCAACCTGATGTATGGCACTAAACCAGCCGAAGACGGAACGCCCCGGATAGTACACGAAGACTGGGACTGGACCTACCCGTATTACCAGATAACGCTTGATAAACCGATGGAGGAAGTAGCCCGCATTGAGATTGACCCCAGCAACCGCCTGGCCGATGTGAACCGGAAGGATAATGTATGGCCAACGAAATAAGCCGTAGCCGGATTTATCTTGATCTGGTAGACTTAAAAAATACCGTAGATGTTTGTAATGCAAACCGGGTGTAGCTTTTTACCGTTTCATTCTTTTTATGATGAACTCAGGGACTATTCTTAAACCAAACGAGATAAGCTTCCATACCGGTTGAGAGTAAACCACTTTGGGCTGGCTGCCCATCCATTTTACATAATGGTAGGCTAGTTTTTCCGGGGTGCTTGTCAAGATGCCCGGCGTTTGCATTCCGGCAATCATTTTGGTTTGCACAAAACCGGGTATCACCAGCGTAATTGCAATTTTGCCTGCCCAATTTTTTTGCAGTTCCAGTGCGTACTGGTGTAGTGCCGCTTTGGCTAATCCATAAGCCTGGTTGGCTGGGCGTATGCGTACTCCGGCTATTGAACCGGTAAACAGGATATGCTTCAGCGTTTGCTGATTATCGCTTATCAGTACATCTACAAACTGTTTAATACCAGTGAAATTGAGCAGCATTGATTTTTCAACTGCATTATTATCATCTGGCAACCAGCCTGTATAAGTAATACAAAATTCAACGCCTGAAAAACGCAATACTTCTGGTTTCTCAACATCGTAATAGTGTATTTCTACCGTGTGCCCCTTGCTCCTACCCTGTGCTGCCAGATCGGTTATGGCTGATGTATTACGAGCCAGAAAATAAAAAGTACAGGCCTCCCACTCAGCAAATAAAATTTGTAAGAATGGCCTGGCCATATCGGCACTTGCACCCAGGATCAGTATTTTTCTGCCGGTTTTATTTACGGCCATATCGTTCGTTTTGTATGGATTGAAACTTGCCACTTTCCAGTGGAGTTGGTAAACCAGAAACCGCATCCTTCGCTTTATAGATCTGGCCCCATGAACCTTGAACTATAACATCCAGTTCCTTGATTAATGCTATGGCTGCATCACTTCGAATAAAGTCGAGTGCCAGGTTGAAACCTTCCGTAGCAAAAGCTTGTGGCGTTTCCTGGTTGCCCTTGCCAAAAAGTTTTAATACCGCCAGCGTACAAACCACATCTGCATTTTTCACTTTATCAATCACTGCCGTTATACCAGTTTCAGATGACTGTAAAGGCAACACGAAATGGTATTGCAACAGCCCTTTTCGGCCAAATACGTATTGCCAGTTTTTGATGCTATCCAACGGATAAAAAAATGCATTATAGTGCAGGTGATGTACCGGTTGGCGTAGTGCTTTTTTCAAATACCGTTTATTGTACCATTGAAATAAAAACCGGGGTGGCGCTATTGGAAACCGAAACGGGATGGTGATGAAAGCTTCTGTAGGCTTGGTGCTGTCTTTTATGTCATCTGCTGCCCATTCACCTGTTTTTACAATGCCACGGGTATCTTTTGACAGCAAATCTATCCAGCCCACCAGGTAAGGTGCCTGCCGATGCTGTAACATAAGCGAAAACATTTCGGCTACAGAATCTGCAAAATATTGTCGCTCTATCATCCATTCAGATGGCAAAGGCATTAGCCGTATTACTGCCGAAACAATGATGCCTTGTAGTCCCATTCCGCCAAAGCAGCTATAAAACAGTTCCTCATTATTTTCCAGGCTGCATGATACCAGTTCTCCGCTGACAACTACCACCTGCAACGACTGTACGGTGTTGAAAAAACTACCTGCATGAACATGGTTTTTCCCATGTACATCGGCAGCGATGGCACCGCCAATGGTTACTGCTTTGGTACCAGGCGTTACTGGCAAAAATTTCTTTTGGGGTACAATATGCTGTAGCAAAGCGTCTATTGTTAGTCCGGCCTGCACTTCTATCCAGTCTTTTCCTTCGGCTAATATGCCTGTCAGTTTATTTGTGCTAAGTACTACTTGCTGCAGGCTGCTATCGCCATAACTATTGCCTCCGCCACGGGCTATCAGCTGCGGATATTGCTGAACTATTTGCTGCACTTCAGGTATTGATGCAGGTGCTACCACTTCAGCTTTTACCGAAGGAAAATTACCCCAACCGTATATTATTTTTCCAGCCTTCTCCATAGCTATCTATCTCCAGAGAATACCCCCATACAACACTACAAAATTGAAAACTCCCCATAGTAAAATATTAATAATGGTAAGTGGGTCTTTCAATAAAAAATCGGTTGGCGATTCGGTTCCGCTTTTTTGTATGGTTTGCTGCAAATGCCGCAGTAAACCTACCACTACAAAAACAGCTCCTATATAAAAGTACTGGAACCTGACACGAGCCACCACTTCTTCATCATGCGTGTACATAATGTAGGCCACTATTGTGATGGCACAGGTGACGCATAAAGCAGCATCTAAAAAATGCAAGGAATAGTGCTGCAACGACCGGCGACTTTGACTGCCCAAAAGTGCAAGTTCGCAGCGGCGTTTGGCAAAAGCCAGGTACAATGCCAGCAAAAAAGTGAGCAGGATGATCCAGGAACTACCGGGGGTATTCATCAAAAAACCGCCTAATAATATCCGGCATACAAACCCCAGTGCTATTACCACACAGTCTACTACCGAAACATGTTTCAGAAAAAAAGAGTAGCTCAGTTGCAGTAGTAAATAAGATAGTAAAATTAAGCGGGCAGGCACCGGCAGAAAAAGAGACAATAGGCTTCCGCCAGCCAGGCAAACTATACCAGCTATAATTACTTGTGCTTTGGTGATTCGGCCTGCTGCCAGTGGCCGGCTTCTTTTGGCTGGATGTATCCGGTCATACGAAATGTCGGCAATATCGTTGACGCAGTAAATACTGCTGGCTACCAACCCAAAAGCTAAAAAGCTAAAAAGTAATTGTTGCAGCAAATCCTTTTCTGCTAAGCGTCCGGCGAAAAATACCGGCAAAAAAATGAACAGGTTTTTTACCCATTCTTTTATCCGTAGTTGTAGCAGCCACACCATTGTGTTAGTTAAGGTATTGCCCGACAGTTAAAAAGGTTATGGCGGGTTGTTGCGTCAAAAGTAGCGATAGTAAAATTGCTTACTGATAGTTTGTAATGGCAGGTCGCTTCGGCTATCGGCATAGCAGATAAATTCATAAACATCTGCCGAATACTGCTTTAGCAAGCGGCTTACTTTTTCCTGCCCTTTACAATTAGGGGTTGCAAACCTTCCTGTAAATACCTTTTGGGTATTATAATCCAGTTGGGTACATACCAGATCAGCACCCAGATAATCTGCCAGCGGCTGTAACCAGACATCGCAGGAAGCGGAAAGTAAAACCAGCTTTACGTTGGTGTCCTTCTGCCGTAGATGCAATATGTAGTTCAACGCTTTTTGCCGTAGGTCGGGCTGTAATTTTTTATCAAAAAAAGACTGGCAGGCACGGGCAATTTTTTCCTTTGACCAACCTTTCCAGAGCTGGCTCAATAAGCTTTCTTTTAATTTTTGAGGCCTGCCAGTTGGTAAAGCGATTATAGCAACAGGTAGTATAGAGAGCCAGAGCTTTATCCGTTGCACTACATTCGGCCGAAAATATGGTAGCAGCAGCATCAGCGAATCATGATGCGTTAAAGTACCATCTACATCCAGCACATGCAGTACTTGCCTGGGGCCGGCAGCATTGATAGTTGGGTTTATTTGCACGATATAGATGGATAAGGATTTTGAAAGACAAATAACTGCTGCCGAAAGCTTGTAGCATTACGTACAAACGTAGCAGTAATCTTGCTAAATCGTCTAAAGCTTACTTTAGCGGCCAAGCACTCCATCAAAATGATATTAGCAGACACCGGGCAACAGCGGACAAAAGCATACTGGGTATTTTTAGGCCTCATTCTACTGATTATTATTTGGTGTGCCAATCCCTGGCAACTTTATTTTTTTAATGACGATTTCTTAGACATTCCCATTTCTTATGATGGCACTACGGGTCACCATCATTCATTGCGGCATATCAATGATTTTTCCTTCTACTTAGATTCACTTTTGTCAAAAGAAAACGCTGTTGGCTACCATATTACCAACCTGTTGCTGTACATAGCCAATATTGTATTGGGTGTGTTTCTACTTAAAAATATCAGCCGTTCGTTGCAAGCGCCTTTTAGTACGCCCATGGCCATATTAATAGCGGCTTTATTCGGTACTTATGCTTTTCATTCAGAAGCCCTTTTTTGGGTTATTTGCCGCACTGCATCCCTCAGCTTTTGCTTCAACACTATTTGCTGGCTATGCCTGTTCAAGTCGGTAGATAAAAGAATCTGGCTACTGCCTGCCGCTGTTTTTTTTCTACTGGGCATTTTCACTTATGAGGCTGTATGGGTTCTTCCATTCTGGTTGCTATTGTGGTACTTTTTGCTGCCTGCCCGTAGTGTACAACGCAAGCAGGCAATATTGCCCGTAGGCTTAATCTGGTTATTATTTATTCTGTACTTCCCTATACGGATAGCAGTAACCGGAGAACTGCTAGGGAGCTATGAAGCAGGAGATGTGCAGGAGGCCCATGTTTTGCCTATTATAGAAAAGACTTTCAAGTTATTTGCCCGCAGTTTTCTTCCTCCGGTGTATAGTCACAGGTTATTCTTATTGCTGTTTGTGGGTGTACTTGCCGCTTTGCTTTTGTGGGCCAAGCTCCTCTGGAAAAACGGGAAAAACAACAAACTGATTTGGTTTTTTACAGCCGCATGGCTTATCTCTTATTTCCCATACGTTTCACTAGGCATCAGCACTACAGGTTATGCATCAGAGCGCTATTTATACTTCCCTTCCTTCTTTTTGTGTGCACTTCTTGTTTATGGGGGTTCTGTTATCTGGCAAAATACGGGTATAGCATGGCGGCTTTTTGTAGTGGCGCTATTTGCATATCATCTACTGTTTTTTGTAAAAGCAGCTCAGGTGTTCAAAAAGGTTAGCAGCTACTCGTTCAATGCTATTAAAGCCATGCGGCAAGTGCCTTTGCAAAAGCAAATAATTATGAGTGGATTGCCCACTTACAGCCATGGGATACCGGTGTTTAATTATGGTTTCCCTAGTGCTGTTCGGTGGCAAGTAGCCGGCCGGGATACCAGCAGCGTACAGGTATTAAGTACCCGAAATTTTGAAAACCAGCCAATAGATGTAAAGAGCATCAGCAGTAATTCAAAAGCTGATACAATTCTTTTTTTCAGTAAATAAATAGAAGAAAAACGGACCTAAAACGTTTCGCAATCTTTGCACATATCAATTTCTCTTTTACGCCTTTTGTAAAAAAGTTCCAGCATTTGCAAACGCCTTGGGCTGTTGTATATATCGAACAATGGTTGCTGGTGAATATTACCTACGATTCCTTTTCCGTTCAAGTCGAGGCAACAAACGGTAAAGTTTCCATCGGGCAAAAGCACCATTTGGTGCATCAGTAGATAGCAACCTATTTTATGCGGCTTATCAACTGCATATTGTTGATTTTGATTATCTACTTCTCCTCTGAAGTTGTGTGCATAGCGTAGTTCGTAGGTATTGGTCAGATTCAGGATTTCATTGAACTCTTCGCTCATCCAGGCGGTAGAAAATTTGCGCTGAACCGGAATAACCGTAATGATTCCCGTATGCACCGGGCAGCCTTTTTCCTGGTTGAGTAGAATGAAGTCTCTGACATTTTTCGTGAAGACCTCCCATTTAGCTCGTATCCGCATTTCCTCGAAGGCCTCCTTGTTACCGCCATCCATGCTAAAGCGAACAAAATCTATAGCGCCGGTATCCAGTATTTTGGCCGAAAGTTCTTTGGTAAGGATAGTAGCATTGGTAAGCAGTGCCACTTTGGGAAAAGGAATATTCAATTCTTTTGCCTTTTGCCGGTACTCAGTAAAAAGGCGAAGCATTGAGATCAGCTCCGGATGAAGCAGTATTTCGCCTGCATTGTGAAGGTTAAACGTTTTTACATGATGAAAACGAGCATCAGCCAGGTATTGCTCAAAAAAAAGCCGCAGGGTTTGTTCCGACAGGCGTTTTTTAGGCTTTGTATGATCTAAGGAACAGAACTTACAGCGAAGATTGCAGTAGCTAACGAACTCAATGTTTATTTCCGAAATAGTTGTTCTGCTTTTAATCCATTTCAACTTGTGGTGCAGCAGGTAGTTGAAAATGAATTCTATGCCTTCCCCTACTTCCACCACCTTCCACCATTTGGTGCCACGCCCTACTTTTTGTTTGATGAATGATTTGACCTTAAATGCATGAACCACTTTATAGAAAAAATTTTACCGTTCAAATTTACCCTAAAAACTCGTAAAGCAACGTAATACCTCAACGGAGGCTGCTGTAGGTTTTTCTCTTTTTTACAAAATACTGCCACACAAGCAATTTAAAAATTACGCCTTTGCACTTTGCAAACCCTCTTTTCCTGGGCCATTTGTGAGCATCCTTACCAAATAGCCATTTGCCCCAGGCGGCTATTCCTTTAAAAACGGCTTTGCCAGCAGCAGGTTTCTTTTGTAGAAAGTAGTGCAGGGCAGCAGCTGTATCAATTAGCAACCGTAAGGGTAAAACCCAAAGCAAACGCAGCGCTGGCATATTGCGGGTAATCATTACCCAATTGTTGCGAAAGGTAAAAAATACCTTTTGGGTGTTCTCCCAGCTTAGGCTGCCACCACCCTGATGATACACTATTGATTGACCACAGGCTATCACTTTATAGCCTTTATTCTGGGCCCGCCAGCACAAATCGATATCCTCATTTTGCATGTATAAAAAATGGTACATACCACCCAACTGCCGGTAAGTAACGACACGGGCAAATAAGCAGCAGCCACTTGCCCAAAACACCTCTGTCACCTCATCATATTGTCCGTTATCTTTTCCTACGGTTTCCAGTACCCGGCCACGGCAAAAAGGGTAGCCGATAGCATCTATCATTCCACCGGCCGCCCCGGCATATTCAAAAGTATCCCGCTGGTCGAGTTTAAGTAGTTTGGGTTGCGCAAAAGCGATTGTTTCGTCCGCTTCCATTAATTTCAAAATGGGCTCTATGAAGCCAGGTGTTACTTCCGCATCGCTGTTGAGCAGCACAAAATAATCAGCCTGTATCTGGGAAAGCCCTTCATTATAGCCTTGGGCAAACCCTAAATTACTACTATTGACAATTATCCGAACGCTGGGATAATGAGCTTGCAGAAAAGCAACGGAATCGTCGGTAGAAGCATTGTCTATTACCCAAATAGATTTGTTGGAATAAGTGGCAGCAAATACAAAGGGTAGAAAACGCTCCAGGTAATGCCTGCCATTATAATTGAGTATGGCAATAGCAACATGAGCGTTCATATAGGTTAATTCCGATTGATGAGTAAGGTTAATTTTTACAAGCTATCCAGCAACTCTACCACCTTCTCTCTTCGCAAAATGAGGTAGCCCAACCGGTCGTTGCTAATGCCTTCTTTCAGCTGGTAGCTAAACTGTAGCTGATCTTCTGCAACGGCAGTTTCGAAGTAGCGAAAGGCAATGTTAGGATACTGCCTTAGCTCTTCTCCTATTTCGTATAAATGCGTAGACAGAATGAAAAGCGAGTTACGCATTTTCACCAGGCCCTGTATTACGGCACTGCTGCACTTCATAGCATCCTGCACGTTGGTGCCTTTAAACAATTCATCAATCAGCACCAGCCATTTCTTGCCGTTGTTTATTTTAATGATGGTGTTCTTAATCCGCTGTACTTCGTTGAAAAAATAGCTCTCTCCTTTTACAATATTATCGCTTACTTGTATGTTGCTCAGCAGCCCATGAAAAAGGCTTAGCTGCATACTAGCCGCCGGCACGCCCAACCCAACATGAGCCAGGTACACTGCCACGCCTACCGACTTTATAAAAGTACTTTTACCCGCCATATTGGCCCCGGTAAGGAAGATAA
>CAXTDG010000008.1:0-19839 GCA_964242675.1 uncultured Chitinophagaceae bacterium | reverse complement strand
TCCATTCATCTCCTGCCGAAATAACCCCCTTGTCAACTATTTACTTCCAATAATTATTCAACAAATCTAAAAAAGCCATGAAAGCGAAATTTACGATTGTCATGCTTCTGCTATGCAGTATTTACAGCGGTTTACTTGCACAGATTCCGCTTGTTTATAATGTTGAAAATACAGGAGCTAGCTGTACCCCACCACCGCTGCCAACTATTGGCCAGCTACCCCTTATTCAGCCTTTACCCGACCCATTTTTGTGGGCAAATGGTAGTGGCCGTTCTACCAGCTTTAGCGACTGGGAATGCCATCGCAATGAATTTAAAAAGCAAATTGAAAATTATGAAATAGGTCTCAAGCCTCCTAAGCCAGATACCATTTCTGCAACCTATACCGTTGGGGGAACTGGTGCACCCGATACTTTGAAAGTATTTATAACCAGGAGTGGCCAATCAATGACATTGACTTCGCAGGTATACCGCCCTACGGGTAGTGGGCCTTTTCCTGCTGTTATTGGTATGAACAGCGCTTCTGGAAGTATTCCGTCGACCGTTTTCACCAACCGAAATATTTTACGAATTACCTATAATCACGATCAGGTTACGACCTATAACAATCCTCAAAACACCAACCCGTTTTACCGACTTTATCCAGATCAAAATATTGATAATTCCGGGCAGTATGCTGCCTGGGCCTGGGGCGTAAGCCGCATTATAGATGGGTTAGAATTAGTTCAGTCATCTCTGCCTGTAGATTTGAGCCACATAGGGGTTACCGGTTGTTCTTATGCAGGTAAAATGGCACTATTTGCCGGTGCTTTTGATGAGCGGATTGCACTAACGATTGCCCAGGAATCTGGTGGTGGTGGTGCACCGGCATGGCGGGTTTCTGAGACATTAGGAAGTGTTGAAAAACTTGGAGCTACTAGTAATCAGTGGTTTAAAAATGATATGTTCCAATTTTCCGGTTTAAACGTTCCTAAGCTGCCACATGATCACCACGAACTGATGGCCATGATAGCCCCTCGGGCGTTGCTGGCTACAGGTAATACTGATTTTGAATGGCTGGCTAATCCCTCCGCTTATGTATCTGCAAGAGCTACCAAGTCAATTTATAATACTTTAGGTATAAGCGATAGGTTTGGTTTTTACATAGATGGCGGACACAATCACTGTGCGGTTCCTAATAGCCAGTTGCCAGCCATACAGGCATTCGTTGATAAGTTTTTGGCAAGCATCCCCAATGTAAATACGGATACCATCACAGTGAATCCTTTTCCCAACGTAAACTATCAGCGCTGGTACCAGTGGTGGGGTACAGGCAATCCTATTTTGCCGCCGCTACCTCCTGATCCTCCTGTGCCTGGTATTTATAAAGAAGCAGAATGTGCAAGAGTTGGCTCGAGGTGGGTGTATGTAACAGATACTACTGCTTCTAATGGGAAGTATGTAGTGGTGCGGAATGGTTTAAACAGCACTGCATCTGCACCAACCGGAGATTCCTCATTTGTCGTTTTTACATTTAATATTGATAGCGTAGCTAACTATAACATTCGTGCAAGAGTGAATTGCCCGACAGGAGATGACGATAGCTATTGGATAAAGATTGACAATGGTACTTTCACAACTGTAAACAACTTAACCACTTCAGGATGGCAGTGGGTGCCATTAGCCAGTGCTAATCTTGCCGTTGGAGCACACACTTTCACTATGGCCTATCGGGAAGATGGAGCAAAACTGGATAAATTAATAATTTCTACTTCCAATGCCCCTATACCCGGTATCGGTGATACGGTAATTAATTGTGGAGTAACGCAAATTCCGCTTGTATTTGGAGTTGAAAATTCGGGCGTTAGTTGCGCCCCTCCACCATTGCCCACCTTTACTCAATTGAATCCGATAGAGCCTTTCCCCGATCCATTTTTGTGGGCCAACGGTAGCGGCCGTTCTACCAGCTTTAGTGATTGGGAATGCCATAGAAATGAATACAAAGCTCAAATTGAAAATTATGAAATTGGCATTAAGCCGCCGAAGCCAGATACGCTTTCAGCTACTTATACGGTAGCAACTAATACGAGCAACCCTGATACACTAAGGGTATTTGTTACCAGAAATGGTCAATCCATGACACTGACTTCCCAAGTGTATCGCCCTACAGGTAGTGGACCATTCCCTGCCATTATTGGAATGAATAGTGCTTCTGGTAGCATTCCGGCCACCGTATTTACCAGTCGCAATATTGCTCGGATTACTTTCAACCATAATAACGTAACCACGTATGGCAACCCAGCTTTGACTGATCCATTTTATAGGCTATATCCGGAATACAATCTTGTAAACTCAGGACAGTATAGTGCCTGGGCATGGGGTGTAAGTCGTCTTATTGATGGTTTGGCACTGGTTCAATCAAGCTTACCTGTCGATATGAGTCATATAGGGGTTACCGGCTGCTCTTATGCTGGTAAAATGGCATTGTATTCCGGTGCGTTCGATGAACGTGTAGCGCTGACCATTGCACAGGAATCCGGTGGTGGTGGAGCTCCGGCCTGGCGGGCATCTCATGCTTTAGAGCCAAATGGTAGCGTAGAAAAGATTGATAACACAGATTACAAATGGTTCAAGGATAGTTTGCAGCAGTTTTCCGCTGATAATGTTTACAAACTGCCGTATGATCATCATGAACTGATGGCTATGGTTGCACCAAGAGCTTTACTAGCTACAGGAAATACTGATTTTACCTGGCTATCTAACCAGGCTAATTATGTGACATCAAGGGCTACCAAGTCTATTTATTCAACTTTGGGCATAAGCGACAGATTTGGTTTTTATATTGATGGTGGGCACAACCACTGTGCAGTACCCAATAGCCAGGTACCAGCCATACAGGCGTTTGTTGATAAATTCCTGGCAGGTATCCCCAATGTGAACACAGATACGGTTACCGTCAATCCTTTCCCTCAGGTGAACTACCAACGCTGGTACCAATGGTGGGGTTCTGGAAGTCCAATTTTGCCTCCGCCTCCTGGTAGAAGGGTATGGCTGGAAACAGAATGTGCCACAGTTGGCTCCAGTTGGAATATCGTTTCTGATACCGCCGCATCTAACACAAAATATGTAACTGTAAGAACTGGCTTAAGCAGCACAGCTAATCCACCTACCGGCGATTCTGCTTACCTGGTAATGCCCTTTAGTGTAGATAGTGCAGCAACCTATAATTTGGTAACCAGGGCATATTCATCGGCCGGAGATGATTATAGTTTCTGGATGAAACTGGATAATGGCGCTTATCAAACAATTAGTAGTGTATTGTTAGCTAATGGTGGATTTGAAAATGGGTTGACTACATGGACTACTCTAAACTCCAACGGAGCCACCATTACAGCCAATAGTGTAGCGGCAGAAGCCCATACTGGAAATGGATCTATGAAAGTATTAAACCCTACTGCACAAACAGGCAACCAATGGAGAGTGCAGGTAACCAGTGCTACATTCCCCACTACCATTGGTAAGCAATATATAATTACTTATTGGGTAAGAGCTGCCAACCCGAATGGTTCTATCCGACTTTCAACCGGGCCAACCAGTGCACAGTACCAGGCCGATCAGGCAATTGGTACCGCCTGGCAACAGGTATCATGGACCATAACAGCTTCTCTTAGTTCCACAACTTTCTTATTTGATATGGGGCAGGTAGCCAATACCTATTATATTGATGATGCCAGTGTAAAAGAGGTAAATTCGGGAACAGGTAGCTGGCAATGGATACAGCTGGCAAGTACAGCCTTAAGTGTAGGTTCACACACGTTGTCTTTTGGGTATAGAGATGGAAGTCCAAAGCTTGATAAAGTGTTGGTGACAACTTTTAGTAATGTAATAACTGGTAAAGGTGATTTGGCAACCAACTGTTCCGGTGGTTTACCAGTAAACCTGTTGAGTTACCAGGCAAGCCTTAAGCAAAACAAAACTGTATTGCTTACCTGGACCACCACCGTAGAAGTTAAGAACAAACAATACCGTTTGGAAAGAAGTGCGGATGGAATTTCCTATACCACTTTAGCTACTGTAGCTGGTAAGGGTACTTACAACGGAAAATCAGACTATAGCTATACCGACCTGAAACCATTAAAGGGTATGAATTACTACCGCCTGGTGCAGGAAGATATTGATGGCAACCTGACAGATCTGGGAGTAAGAGCCGTAAATGTTACTGACAACAAAGCACTGATTCGGGTATTCCCTAATCCGGCACATACTGAATTGAATATTGATCTCGGGACTTTTGAAATGGGTCAAAAACAAATTAGTGTGTACGATCTTACCGGGAAAAAGATTTTCAGCAAACTACTGAGTGTGAAAAACGGATTGATAAAAGTGAATCTGAATCAATACCCGGGTAGTGGTATGTACATGGTAAAAATTGGTGATACCGATCATGTAAGCGTCTTTCTTCAGTAAGCTGTTTCAGTGTTGGCAAAACAGCCTTGAAATTTCGCTAAAGCTGTAAAACGTAAATAGTCCGCTGCACTACTGGTGTAGCGGACTATTTACGTTTTACATACAGCACTAATTATAAAATGAGAAAGCTTTTTGTTTTAGCTACTGATTGTACACCTGCCATTCAATGCTAAATTTTTTTAGGAGTCTAATGTAAAATTTCAACGCTGGGAGAACCTTGAAAAAAAATTTATGCAATCGGTTGCATTTTTTTACATTACTCTTATATTTGTGATGACCAGAACTTGATTGCCTTATTATAGAAAATTTTAGATGTGATTTAAAATAGCATCTATAATAAGCTGGTTTCTGACTTTTATACTAATTGCTTAAGTCCTGCCTAATGAGAAAAATAATGCTTTGCCGCTCATTTATTCAACAAAGATCCATTCAGTATTACACAGGTTATACACTGTCTTCATTAATAAATAACTATTAATGTATCACACAATCATGCAATGCTTAGACATAACAAGCCACATGGGTTAGTAAAGTGTCCGGGTATAGGCAGTAAGTTTTGTTTACTAATAAACCATAAATAAGCAGTTAAACAACTGCGTCATTAAACCAAAAAAAGATTGTCTATGAGAATGTTGACAATGCAAAGCGTACAGAAAAAACAAGGCTTGCATCGCAAGCCATTAAGACCAGTGCTAAAAATAGCATGGCTTTTTTGTATCGCTTCTTTGCTAAGCTTTGCTGCAAATGCACAGAATATAACTGTGAAAGGAAAAGTGACAGATGATAAGGGAGCCGCTATTGTAAGTGCATCTGTTACAATAAAAAATGCCAGTGCAAATAATAACAATATTGGTGGCATGGGTACCAGCACAAGCGTTTCCGGCGATTATACTATTTCTGTTGCCAGAAATGCGACTCTGGTTTTCAGTGCTGTGGGGTTAATATCTAAAGAAATACCAGTATCCGGTAAAACAATTATAAATGTTACGCTAACTACAAGCACTACTGATCTTGATCAGGTGGTAGTAGTAGGTTACGGTACGCAACGCAAAGAAGCCGTCACTGGTTCTGTAGCTTCTATAGGTGGAGAAAAATTACGGGATGTACCAGCGCCAAATATCTCCCAATCATTGCAAGGTCGTTTAGCTGGTGTTGATATATCTCAAACATCAACAAGGCCAGGTGCAACTATGCAAATTCGCATTCGGGGTACACGCTCACTGTCTGCTGATAACAATCCACTAATTGTGCTTGATGGAATTCCATTTATTGGTTCTCTTGCAGACATTAACCCCAACGATGTTAAAAGCATTGATGTGTTAAAAGATGCCTCGGCAACGGCTATTTACGGTTCCCGAGGTGCCAACGGTGTTATATTAGTTACTACTGACAAAGGGGGCAAAAACCGTAAACCACGTATTTCTTATAATGGTTACACCGGCGCACAAAAAATATTTGCCAAATATCCCATGATGAATGGCCCTCAGTTTGTGGCACTTCGTAGGGTAGCGAAACAATTACCTGGCGGCAATTATCCCAATGGGCAAGATGAAGCTGACAGTATCAATACGGATTGGCAGGATTTACTTTATCAAACTGGCATTGTAACGGATAATAACATTAGCCTTTCTGGGGGTTCCGAAACCGGCAGTTATAACTTTGGTGGAGGTTATTACCTTAACCAGGGCATCATTCCTACTCAGCAATACAAACGCTATTCTTTTCGAGCTTCAATAGATCAGCAGGTAGGAAAACATATTCGTGTTGGTTTTACCACTAATAACAACTATAACCAAAGCCAGGGAAGCCAGGTCGGTATTTATAATGCTCTGACCATGTCGCCTATTGCTTCTCCCTATAATGCTGATGGCTCTCCAAAAAGATATGTTAGAATGTCAGCAGACAATACCTTTATTTTTACGAAAGACGTAGTAGAAAGATTAAAAAACAATGGACAATGGATAAATGAATCTCGTGGATATGCTACTTACAATGCTGTTTACGGAGAAGTACAAGCTCCTTTTCTTACAGGCCTAAAATATCGTATAAATGTTGGTGCAGACTTTATTCAGACCAATGGTGGCGCTTATACCGGACAAGGTGTGGGAGATGCACTTAATCCAAATACGATATCATCTGCCTCAGTTGACAACAGGCAAACCTCTCACTGGACCATCGAAAATATACTTTCGTACGACCAAACATTTGGTGGAAAGCATACGGTTAGTGCAGTTGCACTTTACTCTACAGAGCAAAATAAATACAACCGCTCTAACATGTCAGCCACCGATATTCCTTCTGATGCCCTTCAATATTATAACTTAGGGCAGGCAGTTGGTCAGCTAACAATTGATCCTAACAACCAGGATTACCAATTGTGGGGATTGATGTCGGCGATGGGACGTGTAATGTATTCTTACGACAACCGCTATTTGTTGTCGGCTACATTGCGTTCTGACGCATCCTCTAGATTAGCTCCGGGAAATAAATGGCATACGTATCCTGCTGTTTCAGTGGGCTGGAATATTAGCAAGGAATCGTTTATGCAGGGAATGACAGCCATTAGCAATCTGAAACTGAGAGCAGGTTACGGACAAACCTCTAATCAGGCAGTTGCACCCTATTCTACCCTTGGACGCTTGGATACAAGACCTTACAATTTTGGGCCTACTGGTTACGCCGTTGGATTTTATGTCAATCAATTGCCAAATGCCAATTTGGGTTGGGAGTATTCTAAAACCTTTAATCTAGGCCTTGACTTTGCTTTTATCAGAAACCGATTGTCAGGTACTGTAGAGTATTATGTTACTAAAACCAAAGACATTCTGCTGGGACTTACCTTACCACCAACCTCCGGTGTAAGTAGCATAACATCAAATGTAGGGTCAACCCAAAACAAAGGATTTGAATTGGCTTTAAATGGTACAATCCTTAACAACGTAAATGGATGGACATGGGATTTAGGCGTAAATTTTTACACTAATAAAAACAAGCTGACGTCACTTGCTTCTGGTCAAACCAGGGATGAGACTAACTGGTGGTTTGTTGGTCATAACATTAATGCCATTTACGATTACAAAAAAATTGGTCTTTGGAACACCGGTAAAGACAGTACAGATGGCTATTTAAATGTTCTTGAACCAGGTGGAAATGTAGGTATGATAAAAGTTCTCTATACCGGTGGCTACGATGCTAGCGGCAAACCAGTTCGGGCTATTGGTTCTGCTGATAGACAAATTATGGATGTAGATCCAGACTGGCAGGGTGGTTTCAACACCCGTGTAGCCTATAAAGGTTTTGATTTAGGCGTTGTAGGTATGTACAGAAAAGGCGGAATTCTGTTTAGCACTATCCATGGTTCAAACGGTTATCTCAATCTTTTAAGCGGACGCAGAAATAACATTAACGTTGACTATTGGACGGCGGACAATACAGATGCAAAATATCCAAGACCTGGTGGTATTCTAAGCAGCGATAATCCAAAATATGCTAGCACCCTTAGTTATTTTGATGGCTCGTTCTTAAAAATCAGAACAATAACATTGGGCTATGATTTCAATCGGAGCTTAATGAAAAATTCACCTGTTAAACTCCGGATGTATGTGACGGCTCAAAACCCATTTGTGTTTTTCTCTCCTTTCCACAGCGAGTCTGGACTTGACCCAGAAACCAATTCTTTTGGCAATGAAAATGCATCAGTAAATCTGAGTTCTAATTTAAGTCGAATACTAACAGTTGGGTATAATACGCCTTCTACCCGTAATTACATTGTAGGTGTTAACCTGTCATTTTAAAAAATAACACGAATGAAACATACATATATAAAATCTTTCATTGCAGCTGCGCTGCTTTTAGGCTCAGGTTCCGGATGCAAAAAAATTCTGGACGAACAGCCACGTAGTATCTACACACCCGATTTCTTCAAAACAGAAAAAGGAATTTTGGGTGGTATCACATCCCAGTATGCTCACCTGCTATTTATTTACGGCCCGCCTTATCATTACAATACTTTAGAAACCGGTACGGATGAGTATACCTGGGCTTCTAGTGCTGATCAAAACTTTAAGGATATGGATTTAAGTGGTGTAGGAAACATCACCGGAGCCAGTAGTCGTTCTGATGCCTTATGGGGAACTGCATTTTCCAATATCAATACTGCCAGCGGTATTATTGAAAATGCAGTAGCTGTGCCCACCGTTACGGCTGCACAAGTTGCCGAAGCCCGTTTCTTCCGGGCCTTTGATTATTTCCTCCTGGTACAAACATTTGGTGGTGTGCCATTAGATTTGGGTGCCGGAGAGTTAAAGTTTAATACTTCTGCATCCCGGGGATCAAAACGAAATACCGTTCCTGAAGTGTATACTAAGGCAATATTTCCTGACTTGATGAAAGCAGTGACTGACTTACCTGCAACACCCCGTGCAACTGGTACCGCCACAAAAACTGCAGCTCGTCTGTATCTGGCAAAAGCTTACCTGACTTATGCCTGGTGGCTGCAAAATCCTAACAACATACCTACATATCCTGCTTCGCCCAGAACTGACCCCAATGGAAAGGATGCAACTTATTATTTTCAGCAGGCTTATAATATTGCTACAGAGGCTATTGACAACCCTGGTCCTTTTGCATTAGAAACTACATTTTATGACCTGCATGTTGGAGGTAATGATCGGAATAAAGAAATGGTTCTTTATGCCGACCATACACAGGAAAGTGCATTTTACAACGGAGCACCTATTATCAGCGGTTCTGACCAGGAAACTGGAAATGGCAGAAACGGTGCCGTATGGATGGTGACCTGGAATTATACAGTAGTTAGAAGTGCTCCTAACTCCAACGGAACAGGAGCTGGGGTGAGCTCTGTACAACGTGAAGCTGCTCAAGCTTTAGGGCGGCCCTACACCCGAATGGCTCCACCAATTGGTCCATTTATTTCCACGTTTGCCGATAAAACACTGGATTCCCGTTACGACGGAACGTTTGCTACTGTTTATCGTGGCAACTGGCCAAAAGGAGGAACGACAAATGCAGTGCTTTACAATGCCAACGATCTGCCAGTCGTTCCCGGAGATCCTATTATAAGTTTTCTGGAAGATGAATCACAGACAGCTAACATCGTGTATCCTAGTGCGGCTACGTTTCCTGGAAAAACTTCAAACAATGTTGGCGCTGGCGTATTACCAGGACGGGCTGATTTTGTAGTTAATCCACGTGGTATTAGCAGGATTGTTTTCCCTAACCTCTGGAAGATGGGAGTGTACCGTACAGATAATGGCACGGGGTTAGGTCAGCCAAATGCTACCAGCACCCGACCGTTTAAAATCGCTAAGTTCTCTGAATTGTATTTTATTGCTGCCGAGGCTGCTGTAAAAGGCGCTACACCAGTAGCTGGTAAAAGTGCAAGAGAATTGATAAATGTTGTTCGTGCAAGAGCCGGTAAATGGAGATTTTCTAATAAAAACAATGCAGCCTTTGTAGCAGATAATAGTGCTGCTATGATTGCAGCCACACCTGCCACAATAGATATTAATTATATTCTGGCAGAGCGTTCACGTGAATATTTTGGAGAAGGCCATCGCTGGTTTGATCTGATTCGTACACAAAAGTGGAATGAACTTGCAGGAACTTACCAGATTGGTGGAACTGGTTACGGTAACCACACGCCACAGACTGTAACCCGTACGATTCTGCCGATGCATTATCTACGTCCTATCCCTCAAGGCCAACTAGATGGAATGGAAGCGACTACAGCGGAAAAAGCCGCCTATCAAAACCCTGGATATCAGTAACTAATCAGGTATTTCTTGTGAACTATACATAAGATAGATGCATTGAAATTTCAGAGTATTAAAGGTTGTTATTAACGCTGGGCAATTGTAGAATACTGATTTCGAACATCAATTACTTATTTTTTACAAATTATAAATGGCAGGGAAGGGATTGCTTCCCTGCCATTTATAATTACCATAAAAAATTGCTCATATGAAAAAATTTTTACTTTTTAGCCTGCTTCTGAATGTATGGGCCGGATTGAAGGCTCAAACTACTTCCAACTCGGTAACGGTTGAAGCTGAGTCAGGTACCCTTGGTGCAAACTTTACAACTGGCACTTCAGGAACCATTACCTATGCTACCTGTAGCACTGACCTGATAGTAGGTGGCAATCCTGGCAATGCCAATAGGGTAGCTACATACACTATTACGTTCCCGGTGGCTGGTACATATAAGTTGTATGCACGGGTAAGGGTTGGACCGGCCGGCGCTAATGACGATAGTTATTTTTATGCCAGTAGTTTCGGTACAAAATCATTATCAGCTACTGCAGGTACTGCTGCCGATAATGATTGGATTATAGCTAATAATTTAAATAATGTAGGGGATACAGCGGCCAATGTAATTGTGAGTGGCGGCGGTTCAGTAGCTACCAATAGTATCTGGAAATGGATTGGCATGTCTGATTTTAATGGAGGCGAAGCCCCTGTTTCCTTTACGGTAACTGCCGGTAACCTTACACAGACTTTTCAGATAGGTGGGCGGGAAAATGGGCTGGATATTGATAAGTTCGTATTTGGTCTCAACAACTTCTATTTCACAGTCAATAATCTCAACAATAATCAGCCCGGTGGTACTACGCCACCACCTGCGCCTTATACACCTACCGGCCCTGTGATTGCATTGGGTAAGCCTAAGTTTTTAGGCTGTGCCTACAGTACCCCACAAAAAGTAAACTTTGGCAAATATTGGAACCAGGTAACGCCGGAAAATGGTGGCAAATGGGGAACGGCAGAACCTACCCGTGGCGTATTCAACTGGACGGAACTGGACTCTGCTTACAAACTGGCAAAGGACAGTGGTTATCCGTTTAAAATGCATACGCTTATCTGGGGAAGCCAACAACCCACCTGGGTGGAAACACTACCGGCAGATACACAACTGGCCGAGATTAAAATATGGTTTCAGGCAGTGGCAGCCCGCTACCCGGCTATTGATTTTATAGAAGTGGTAAATGAGCCGCTACATGCCCCACCAGATGCTAGCCACTCCGGCAAGTACATTAATGCATTAGGCGGAGCCGGAATCACCGGTTGGGACTGGATTCTGAATTCCTACCGACTGGCCCGGCAGTATTTTCCTACTACTACTAAACTCTGGCTAAACGATTATAGCATCATTAATTCAACAGCAAGTACCAATACGTATTTACAAATCATCAACCTTTTAAAAGCAGAAAACCTGATTGATGGAGTAGGGGAGCAAGGGCATGCCTTTACAACATTTGGTACCCCAATTACAACCCTTACCAATAATTTGAACACCCTGGCTACCACCAATCTACCACTGTACATTACAGAATTAGACATTGATGGCCCGCCTGCTGAAACACCACAAGGTGATACCGTTCAACTGAATGAATACATGCGTGTATTTCCAGCATTATGGACACATCCGGCAGTAAAGGGAATAACCATGTGGGGCTACCGGCCCGGGCATTGGCGTACGGCACAGGGTGCACCGTTAGCCTATTCAAATGGTGCAGAAAAAGCAGCACTGGTATGGTTGAGGCAATACGTGCAAAACACAGCGCTGCCTATAACACTTACTTCGTTTGAAGCAAGCAAACAGAATAGCAGGGTGAAACTTAGCTGGTCAACGGTAAGCGAAATAAATCATGACCATTACGTAATTGAGCGGTCTACTGATGGCAGAAATTTTACTGCAATTTTATTGGTTAGCAATAACAGCAACGCACAAGGTAGCTACACCGCTTTTGACGATATGCCTGATAAAGGGATCAACTACTACAGACTTTTACAATATGATAGAGATGGTCGTAAAACCGTTTATGGAATCCGCATTGTGAATATGGGCAACGCTGGTAACAGTTATGTACAGGTGTATCCAAACCCGGCCATCAACTTTTTTACCATTCGCACCGAACCAGATGCTCTGAAAAAAGGAGTAATTACCATCACTGATATGTCTGGCCGAATGGTGAAAACGATCACTCAGGATGCTTCCGGTTTTCAAACTGTTGCAACAGATGGGTTGGCAAACGGAACCTACTTACTGCGTATAAATAGCAATAAAGCTACACTAACCAGCAAGCTCATTATTAGTAAATAAAGTTCATTCGAAAACAAAGGGATGTTTCATTCCATAAATACTTGTTGACAGGCAATCGCAGGGAAAAAGGCGGCAGTCATTTGAAAAAATGTGCTGTCGCTCTTTTTTTTTAATTGCTTTGGAAGCAATCAATACTATCTATTATAACATGTATAAACTCATTCTTTACATGTGCATTTACTGAGCATCCTATCTAACTTTTTATAGAATTAAGAAATTCTACCGCTTAAGATGCGGCTTACATACAATGTGGCCACAATTGAAAAGGGTTAACCTCAATATTTTACTGGCTTTGGTATGTTCAGAATTGATAAAACCATAGTAGAGGCAATGCGGTTTTTTGGCGTTTAGGTACTTTATATTAAGTGTTGTTAGAAACCAAAAAAGTGCAATCGGTTACATTTTTTATTATAACTCCTATATTTGCTCTTACCATCCTGCAAAAACTAACAACTGATTGCAGGATGCTTGTCGATACTGATTGCCGATTTATTGCTTGTTTGATTTACCAAATGCTGTAGAATAAACACACATTCTCTTTATTAATACTCCTGGACGAAAAGCAGCTACGATTGCTATGTTGCTACCTCATTATCCATCAGTTTATTCATTACCCTAAATAAAACATGCAGTGTTGAAAGCTGCATAAAACCAAAACGATTGTTATGAAAATGTTTACAAGGAAAGTTCTGTCCGGTACTGTGTACAGGCTGCCGACAAGAAAAACGATTATGTTATGTGTAGGGCTGCTTTTCTGTATTGCGGCTCTTTTCAATGCTAATCTTAGTGCACAACCGGGAACCATTCGGGTAACAGGTAAAGTGACCGATGATAGAAATGCGCCTATTGTTGGAGCATCCGTCACTATAAAAAATAGTACAACTGGTACCAGTACTAATGTTTCCGGAGATTTTTCTATTAATGTAAATCCAAAAGCTACGCTGGTTTTTTCTTCTACCGGGCTTAGCACACAGGAAATACCCGTTGCTAATAAAACCGTCATTAATGTTAACCTTACTACCAACACTACCAATCTTGACCAGGTGGTAGTAGTAGGCTACGGCACACAACGTAAAAAAGATATAACCGGCTCGGTAACCAGTGTAAACCTGGAGGCCCAGCGCAATGCTCCTAATACAAATATTGGCCAGTTTTTGCAGGGTACTGCACCGGGTCTCAACGTAGGTGTATCTACGTCTGCTGGAGGAACACCTCCCATTTCCATTCGGGGTATTAATACCATTAGCGGTAGCACTGCTGTGCTGATTATTCTGGATGGTATTCAATACACTGGTTCCTTGTCTTCCATTAATCCGGACGACATTGCTTCTATTGATGTACTGAAAGATGCCAGCTCTACGGCAGTGTATGGTGCACAGGCAGCCAATGGCGTTATCCTGATTACTTCCCGTCGGGGAAGAAGCGGTAGCCAACCACGCATTTCACTGTCTTCTTCTTTCACTACGCAACGCCCAACGGTGGATTTGCGTCCAAGAAATCGAGATGAGTTTCTGGAGGACATCCGGCAGGCTTATTTCCAAAAATCATACATGGGGGCTGATTCTACTACGCCTAACCCCAACTATAATGTAGCGCTGGATGTAGATCCCAGCATGAAAATACCTAATACACAAACTTTGCTGCCAAACAATACCAACTGGTTTAAAGATGGTACCAAAACGGGTTTGATTTCCGAAACCAACTTGAGCATTTCTGGTGGCAGCGACCGTTTTAACTACCTATTGTCTGGTAGCCTGGTGGATCAGCGGGGCTTTATCATCAACGACCTGTTTAAAAGAAAAACAGTGCGGGCCAACCTGGAAACTAAACCATTTACCTGGTGGAAAGTTGGGTTGATCTCATCCGGCTCTTTTGTAAACCAGGATGGTGCTGAGCCACTGATAGGTGTACTAAACCAAACTTCGCCGCTATTGGCTCCTTACGATAGCACCGGCAAATTGATTCCTTACCCGGCTAACACGCTTACGCCAAATCCGTTTACTACATACTTTGTAGCTAATTACGACCGTACACAATACTATTTTGCCAATGTATATTCCGATATTGACCTCCCTTTTCTAAAAGGGCTGAACTACCGGATAAATTTTGGCAATAACTACCGCACTACGCAGCAGTACGGTTCCAGTTCATACGCAGCTAACCTTACCGGTGAAGCTTATAAAAATTATCAGAATTATTACGATTACACGTTAGATAACATTGTAACCTTCAACCGCACTTTTGGCAATCACGCTATTACTGCCACCTTGCTATATGGTGCTATTGAAAGACAGTACAACAGTACAAACGCAAGGGCTACCGGATTTACCCGTTTAAATCTTAGCTATAACGATCTAAGCTTAGGTACCAATCGTTTTGTTACAAGTGATGCTTACAAGGAAGCCCTTAACTACCAGATGGCTCGTGTAAACTACAAATTCAATGAGCGTTACCTACTGACAGCCACCGTTCGTAGAGATGGTTTCTCCGGTTTTGCTGCCAATAATAAAGCTGCTATTTTTCCCACAATGGCCCTGGGCTGGATATTATCGGAAGAAAGCTTTATGAAAAAAATTACTGCCATCGACAACCTGAAACTGCGTGCAGGTTATGGTGTTAGCGGAAACCAAACCGGTCGCTATTCTTCCCTGGCAAGGGTAAATACTTCTGCCGCCAGCAACACGCCTGCTTTTGACTATGTGTTTGGCGATGGTGCCAGCACTTCCTATGGACAGGTAGTAGCCAGCCTAAATAACCCCGATTTGAAATGGGAAAAAACCTATGGACTTAATTTCGGCATCGACTTCGGTATATTAAAAAACCGTATCACCGGTTCATTGGACTATTACCACAATGACACGAAAGACCTGCTTTTTAGCATTGCCATCCCAACAATTACCGGTTTCAGCAACATACAGACGAACGTAGGTAAGCTAGTAAATAATGGTTTTGAAGCATCTATTACCGGCCAGGTTGTACGGAACCGAACCTTCAATTGGAGTTCTACCTTCAACATTTGGTTCAACCGCAACAAAGTAGTTGCCCTTTCAGGCATTGATGCTAATCACGACGGAATTGAAGATGATATCGTTTCCAGCGGCCTGTTTATTGGTCGCCAGTTGAATACTATTTATGACTATCAGACGGCTGGTATTTATCAGTTGTCGGATAAAGGCAGCCTTTTACCCGGATTTTTTGTAGGCTCTATGCGTATCATAGATCAGGATAACAGTAAAACCATTACGGTTGCTGACCGTACTTTCCTGGGCAGCCAGAATCCCCTGTACCGCTTTAGCTGGATCAATAATTTTAGTTATAAAGGTTTCAACCTGAGTGTGTTTATCAATTCTATTCAGGGTGGTAAAAACGACTATCTCGGCAATAATGCCCGTAGCTACTTCCGGGAAGACAATTCCATCCGCAACAATGAACTAGCACAGGTACAATATTGGTCTCCGGCCAACCCTGGCGCTAAATATCCTCGTATTACAGGTGGTACCAATCCTACGGTTATTATTACGGCACCTGTTACTGCTAATATTGCTGCCAATGGTGTATCGCAACCTGTAAACCAATACGTTGGTAATAATACTGCCGGTATGTGGGAAAGCAGAAGTTTTGTTCGCCTGCAGGATGTATCACTGTCCTACGATTTTGGTAAGGTGTTCAAAAAAGCAAAACTGCAAAACCTAAACTTGTATGTAAGTGGTAAAAACCTTGTTACCTGGACTGATTGGAAAGGTTGGGATCCTGAAACCGGTCAGGGATTGCTGGTAGATGGTCGTCCGGTAATGCGGGCATTCACCATAGGTCTTAATGTTACTTACTAAACACACCCTTTTCCAATTGCCGATTTTAAATAATAACGACTGTATGAAAACATTGCATAAATTTTTGATAGTGGCAGCCCTTGCAGGTGGTGCCGTATCCTGCAAAAAAGACTTTCTGGACGAAGTGCCACAAGCCTTTTTAAGTACCAATAATGCCTTTTTAACGGACGCTGATTTCAGTGCTTCTATTAATGACTTGTACGGGCTGGTAAGAAACCAGTTCTATACGGTAAATGATTTTCTTCCATTTTACTACCAGTACCGTACCGATGCTTTTACAGATATGACGGTAACCGCTCCGAACCTCGTAGCGGATGTATCACCAACCGGCACAATGCAGTTTGCCTGGACACCAAACTATAAAATAATAGCAGAAGCAAATACTATCATCAGCCGGATACCTGCCTCATCGCTAACTGCTGCTCAAAAAACATTGTATGAAGCCCGTGCCCGTTTCTTCAGAGCATTGGGGTATCGTACATTGGCTTACCTGTACGGTGGCGTACCGTTGGTACTGGAAGAAATTACTACTCCCAAAACAGATTTTGTAAGAGCTACCAGGGTACAGGTATACACACAGGTAGCTACCGACCTGGAGTTCGCTGCAACCAATTTGCCAGCCATTAGTGCTGTAGCAGATGGCGAAATATCTAACATGGCGGCTTACCATCTTCTTTCGGAAGTGTATAATACGATGGGGCAATATCAGAAAGCTGTAGATGCAGCTTCTTCAGTAATTAATAATGCTAGTATGGGTCTGATGACTAGCCGTTTTGGTTCCCGCCAAACAGTAACACCAGGCGATGTGTATTGGGATTTATTTCAACCTCGCAACCAGAACCGCCGCACTGCCAACAATCGGGAAGCCATCTGGGTAATACAATTAGAAACAGACGTACCTGGGGGTGCTGCCAGCACAGCCAACGGTTCACAAAACGGTGTGTATGCTTTGGAACGGGTACATGCCCCGTTAGTCCGGGATGTTAAAGTGAATGGCTTGGCACCGTTCAACTGGCCATTAGGTGACTATACCGGAGGACGTGGTGTAGGTTTTATGGCACCTTCTCCCTGGTTTGGCGACTCAGTTTGGCGTAGCGATTTCAATATTGATATCCGTAATGCCAATAACAATTTTGTAAGAACTTATATTGGTACCAATCCAGCCAGCCCGTTTTATAATCAGCCTGTTTCTGTACGCACTCCTCCAGCCGGGGCTACGGGTATCAACGGTTCATTGAATGGCACTCGTTACGACCGGGCTTTTTACCCTTACCAGTCAAAAGCTACGCAACCGTATGTTCACCCTACAGCTTTGTATACCAACCCAAGTTCTTCTGACCCGGTGCAGAAATATGCATTGAAATCAGGTGCTGGTGGTACTTATATTGACCAGTATATGTTCCGCCTGGCAGAGACCTATTTATTACGGGCTGAAGCTTATGTAGGCCTGGGCAACGCCGCTGCTGCCGCTGCCGACATCAACCGGGTACGTGCCAGGGCTAATGCTACCCCCGTTGCAGCTGGTGCTGTTAATATTGACTACATCCTCGACGAACGTCTGCGGGAACTAGGTGTTGAAGAAAAAAGAATGCTAACCCTAATGCGTCTTGGTAAATGGGTAGATAGAACCCGCCGCTTCAATCCTTTCTATGGTACCCAAATGCAGGATAAATTCAACTTATGGCCAATACCTTTCAGTGAAATTGAACGTAACCGTACGGCGGTATTAGAGCAAAACCCTGGTTACTAAGTTTATTAATTAAATGAATATTTTAGCCTAATAAAACAGGAGAGATAATGTAATCTCTCCTGTTTGCATTTTGCAGAAACAATAGCTTTTAGATGAATATTACCGTTTCAGTTTTTCGAGGTTGCTTATTTGCCATAAGCTTTTTTTTGTTGGTGACTATGCAAGCCGGAGCACAAACATCAAGGCGATTTAATAAAGCAAGCAGGCAACACATTAGCTTAAATGATGGCTGGCGTTTTATGAAGTATAGCAGCGAACCAGATAAACTGATATACGACGAACGTCCCTTAGTTGTAGACCGCAACGATAATAAAGTAGCTGATACAAAGGCTGTAGATACTAGTAAAGGGACTTTATCGGATAAAGTTTTAAAGAACTGGATTTTACCAACGGCTAATGATTTTATTAAAGATTCCACAAAGCATCATCTGCGGCCTACAGGCAATCCCGGCGAGGATTTTCCTTTTGTAAAAGACAATTTTGATGATGCCGATTGGGAGCAGGTAAATCTTCCGCATGACTGGGCCATTAAAGGGCCATTTTATACAGAAGCCACTGCTATAGTAGGCGGTGGAATGGGTCGATTGCCTAGCCCCGGCGTAGCCTGGTATCGGCGCAAAATAAACGTGCCTGCTACGGATGAAGGCAAATCCTTTTATTTAGATATAGATGGCGCTATGTCGTACGCTATGGTATGGCTAAATGGCACGTTGGTAGGCGGCTGGCCTTATGGTTACAATTCCTTTCGATTAGACTTAACACCTTACTTAAAATTTGGAAGTGATAATCAATTAGCCATTCGGTTAGATAATCCAAATTACTCTGCTCGTTGGTATCCTGGGGGAGGATTGTACCGTAATGTATGGCTTACTAAAACAGCACCGGTGCATGTAGCACAATGGGGAACGTTTATAACTACAAGCAATGTTTCTGCAAAATCTGCCACGGTTAATGCAGGTATTCAAATAGAAAATAAATCGAATGCTGCACAACAGGTTCAAGTAATTACTACTATTTATGAATTAGATGAAAAAGGTCAACCCCAAAGTTGGCCAGTTGCTTCTTTGGCTCCTGTAAATACAACGGTTCCGGCTGGAGTAAAAGCAACGGTGAACCAGAAAATTGTTTTGAAAAATCCACTACTATGGGGGCCGCCACCTACGCAAAAGCCCAATTTGTACATGGCTCAAATTAGTTTGATGAGTAACGGGAAAAAAGTCGACGACTATCAAACACAATTTGGCGTTCGCTCTATTGAATTCAATCCAACAAAAGGTATTATCGTAAATGGAAAACCAATACATATACAAGGCGTAAACCAACACCACGACTTAGGTGCTTTAGGTACAGCATTTAATGTAAGAGCCGCCGAACGGCAGTTGGAAATTTTAAAAGAGATGGGCTGTAACGCTATTCGGTTATCTCACAATCCACCTGCCCCCGAACTGCTGGAACTCACTGACCGTACGGGCTTCCTGGTGATTGATGAAGTTTTTGACTGCTGGGAGCGGGGCAAAACGCCACTTGATTTTCATCTTATTTTTGCCGACTGGAGTGAGGCGGATACCCGTTCATTTATTCGGCGAGATCGGAATCATCCATCCGTTATTGCCTGGAGTTTTGGTAACGAAGTAGGAGAGCAGTACACGGCCGATACTGGTGCTGTCGTCGCTAAAAGACTACACGATAT
>CAXTDG010000007.1:0-20295 GCA_964242675.1 uncultured Chitinophagaceae bacterium | reverse complement strand
AAATACCAGTAAGCATCCATGTATTTCCTAAATGAGGGCTGTACGCAGCAGGGTTTTCGGCAGCCAATATTTTGGCAGCAAGAATCGCCTGATGAAAAGCTGCTTCAGCTGCATCGTTTTCAAATTGCAGCCCGTATGCATCGGCCACAAACAATAGCGCCCTATTATTATCAAATCTGTTAGCAGCAATTGCCTGGGCCTTTTTGAAATACAATACTGCATTTTTATACTGCCCCTGCTTAATGATAAAAGCCCCGTAAGCAAACAAACTCTCAAAATCTGTAGTATCATTATCTGCCAGAAACCGAAGCTTGGCTTCTGCCTTTTGAAAGTTAAATTGTAGTTCGGCAATGCGGGCTTCTTCCCGCAGGTTGCGCCGATGCAATTGCGTTATGGCGGTGTTGTTTTGCCTGGCATCATTTACTACCTGTTTGCTACTATCTATTCGTTGCTGCTGCTTTTTTATTTTTAGAAAATTATCCTCGCTGTTCAGGCTTTCCCGCAGCTTTCTGCATCCCTCTATATCACCCTGCTGAAAAAGTTGATATGCTTCTTTTTCTTTCTCCGTAACATCGTCCAGGTTGATGCGGCTCATAGCATCTGTCAGGGTGCCCATCTCTTTTGATTGTTGGGTGTATTGGTCTTGCAGGGAGTCGAGCATTTTCTGATAATTCTTGTTTTGCCTGCTTAGTCCTGCTATCTTTTTTTCATACGATTGTTGCAAGTACTTTTCTAATATAGCCCGGTTGTTTTGGTTTTGCTGCTTCCAGACGTTTTCCTTGCACATCACAATATTGTGCGGATGATGTAGTGGGTCTTCCGGCAAATTTACCTCCAGGCTATTTTTATTCGTTACTACCCAGGTTTCCTTTTGTGCCGATAGCAACACAGCAGCACCTGGCCGAGCATTTTGAAAAGTAAGTCGATAGTTCCCCTTATCAGTAGAAGTAACCTGATTGGCCAGAAAAGCTTTTAGCAATACACCATCCACGGGCTTGTGTCCACTGTTTTGCTCGTACACATAGCCAAACAAAGTGCTGCCTGATTGGGCTATGCCGTTTTGAGTTTTTACATAAAATAAAATCAACAGAAGAAATACAATCTTTTTCATAACCAATGGCTCATTTATCAAAACGTTGCACTTAGTCCATCACTCAAAAATGCTCTTGCTTTTCCCAGGTTTTTATTAGCAATTCCGGCCCGTTCTAATTCATCGAGATCTTTAATAAATAACTCCCGAAAACTGGCTGACGTTCCTTTACCGATTATTGTATAAGTAAGGTTTTTATACGCCCCGTAAATTTTTTCGGCTTCATTCCATTTTCCTTGTAGCAGCAGTGCCGGGGCCAGGTATTCTTTTGCCCTAGTAGCTATTCCGCCATCTTCTTCATTATTTGTAAAAGGTGGGGCTAAAACCTGCCGGGCAGTTTGTTCGGCCAAGGGAAACTGGTTGTTCAAAATCAGGTACCATGATAAGCCTAAGATGTCTTTAGCCAGGTCTGTTGTGTAAACGCTTTTGCCACCCTCTACCAATGCTTTTCTTTTTGTTACAATTTGCTGTTGGTACTGTAGTTTCTCCCCATTATCTGTAGTACGTTTCTGCTGGTTTTGCAGCACTTTTATAGCAGCGCAATCATCAGCAAAAAACTTTGACAGCTTTGCAAAACGATTATTGAGAGAACTATCTGTACACTTTGGCAAACTGGCATTAGCTGTAGCCATCAACTGGCTATAGGCGAACATTTGTTGCGGCTGAGAATAGACCTGGTACAGTTCTCCCAATGCTGCTACACACCGGCAGAATTGTGTTTCATATTTATTAGGGATTGTCTGTAAAAGTGTATCAAGCACGGCAATAGCTTCCTGATATGCGTTTTCTGCAGCAGGAGGATTTTTAGACCTGTATAATCTTCCTAACCGATATTGTAAATCAGCCACATCTGAGTTGGAAATACCAGGCTGATATTGATCAATTATTTTGCGTAATTGCACAGCTGCTTTATAAGCCTGTATAGCCGCAGTTGTGTCTTTATTTCTCTGATAAATGCCGCCCAGTTCTGTTTGTACTATCGCAATGTTGAAATAGTAATCAGCGGGTTTTTCCTTTGCCAATTGCTCATACACATGTAGTGCTTCTTCCAACATTTGTTTAGCATTTGTATAGTCGGCTTTATTACTATTCCAAATACCAATTTTATAAAGTGTATTTGCTACAACCGGTTTATAAACCAGTGAATTATTTTCAGCTAATTGCCGATATATTTTTAATGCTTCGTCAAAGGCATACCGGGCAGCAGTAGTATCTTTTCGGGTAGTATATAAACCACCCAGATTGTTTTGCAAGTCGGCAACCAAAGGCAGGTACACAACAGGATTTCTTTTGGCCAATGACCAATATATTTCCAGTGCTTCTTTTAGCGCCTGCTCACCAGCAGCATAGTCGGTTCTGGCCCAGTTTAGCAGGCCGATATTCATTTTTACTTCGGCAATGCAGCTTTGGTAGGCGGCAGGTTGGCGGGTTGCCAGTTCGGTTCGTATCCGTAGCGCTTCCTGTAAGGCCGAATCGGCAATGTCGAAATCTTTGATAGTACGGTACAGGGTACCCAGTCGCACATCTGTTTCAGCTATATCCGGCAGGTAAGCAGCCGGGTTATTTAGGGCCAGGCTACGGCTTATTCTTATAGCAGCTACATAGGCGGAATCGGCGGTAGTATATTTTTCCTGATGAAAGTATGCCAACCCAAGATTGTTTTGCACGGTGGACACCAGTGGATTGTACACTGCAGGATTGCTATTAGCCAGCCGCTGATAAATAGCTGACGCTTTTTTATACATTTCTTCAGCCGCCAGGTAGTCGCCGTTATCAATGTATAAAGTGCCAAGGTTTGCTTGCGCTGTTGCTACACACGGCTCAAAAATAGCCTGATTAATTTCGGCTTGCCGCTTCCGTATCAGGAGTGCTGTATGCAATGCTTTTGCAGCCGCCGGATAATTGTTTTCATCTTTGTACAAAAGCCCCAGATTGTTTTGCGTAATGGCTACATACGATGCGGTATACACAGAAATGCTGTCGTACATGGCTGTAGTAATAGCAGCGGCATCGTGCAATACTTGGTGGGCTGCCGGGTAGTTATTGATGCTTCGGTACAAAATGCTCAACGTGTTTTGCACCTTACATCGCTGTATGTCTGTTCTTGCTTGCTGCAATGCTTGTAAGCCATAAGGAATTGCTTTTTCGGGCTGTCTTTGCTGTTGTAAAAATTCGACATAGTCATACAAACTGCTGAATTGGGTAGTGTCTTCATTAGCCAGGAAAGACAGCTTTTCGTCGGCGGCTCCATAATCAAATTGCAGGATGGAAAGCCGGGCTTGTTCCCGAATATTTCGGCGGTGCAAATCCAGTGCTTGTTCGTTAGCTGTTTGGGCAGTATTTAGTTCCTGCTCCAGCTGGTCTAACTGCTTGTTTTTTTGCCTGGTTTGTAAAAAGTTTTTTTCGCTTTCCAGGCTATCTCTCAATCGTACACATTCATCTATTTTGCCTTCTTCAAATAATTTATATGCTCTTCGTTCTACTTCGGTCAGGTCGTCTGTATTTACCCGGCTCATCACTTCGGCAAGGCCACTTAACTCTTTACGCTGCCGGGTTAGTTGCATTTGCAGTGAGTCTATTGCACCTTGTAAATTCCGATGCAAACGGGTTAACTCCGCCAGTTTTTTGGTGTATGCTTTTGTAATGTAATCATCCAGCAACGTCTCATACATCTGATTCCGTTTTTTCCAAACGGCCTCCCGGCACATCACAATGCTATGTGGATGTTTCAAAGGATCTTCTGGTAAATTGACCGCTAGTTCTTCCTGATTTACCAATACCCAAGCCGCTTTTTCTACTGAAAGCGATACTGATTTGCCAGGAGTTCCGTTTTGAAACCGGAGCGTGTAATTGCCTTTGTCGTTGGATACTACCTGGTTAGATAGAAATGCTTTCAGTAAAGTACCTGGAACCGGTTTCTTACCGCTATTTTGCTCGTACACATAGCCATATAATTCCTGAGCTGCAACAGGTCTGTAGCAAATAGTACTAAGCTGTAGCAAAAGATTTATAAGTACAATTCTTTTCATACGCATCTAGTTTTCTGGAAGGCAAACAATAGAATAGTCAGGCTTATTTCCTCCATTATGCGGGCATTATCAACTATGGCAGGCAGGCATTGGGCAAGGGCTAATAAGAATCGGTTTGGTGTGTTCTAAATTAGTAGCTCCTTCGTTTAAATACAAGTAGAGGATTGCGAAAAATGCCAGACAAAGGCTGAATAATTTTCAAAAAGCAGTCTTCATGTCAAGAACATTTTTAATATTTCAGAAACTTTTAAAAACCTTACCGCTCACTCAATTGATGCAGCAATTGCTCGCCACTCATTCTAGCCTTATAAAAACCAGCTACGATTATGTTTTTAAAAAACAGCACACTATATTTCGGCTATTATTAAAAAAGCTTACCGTATGTCAAAATGGGGTCCTTTAGCAACTCGCTACGAAACCGAAAAACCGCAACGGAAAATTCTTTCGCTGGATGGCGGCGGCATCCGGGGTGTATTAACCCTCGAAATTTTACTGGAACTGGAAAAGCAGTTGAAAACAGAATTGAAGCAGGATGACAGCTTTCGCCTGAGCGACTACTTCGATTATATTGGCGGCACCAGCACCGGGGCTATCATCGCCACTGGTTTATCCTTGGGCAAATCGGTACAGGAAAGGCTTGATTTTTATGTGCAAAAAGGGCAGGCTATGTTCGACAAGGCATTTTTGCTGAACAAAGTGAAATTTCTGTACAACGATGGCCCGCTGCTAAAAGAACTGAAAAATACTTTTGGAAGTGGCGATTTAGACCTGCAGTCCGGTATTTTCAAATCGCTGCTGCTGGTGGTAACCATGAACCGCTCTACCGATTCGCCTTGGCCCATCAGCAATAACCCACTTGCAAAATATAACGACTCCACAAGGCCCGATTGCAACCTGCGAATTCCACTGTTTCAACTGGTACGGGCTAGCACGGCAGCTCCAGCTTACTTTAGGCCGGAGACATTGCAATGGGACTCCAAAGACCCCGACAAAACATTTGTATTTGTAGATGGCGGCGTTACGCCTTACAACAACCCTGCTTTCCTGATGTACCGTATGGCTACACAGAGTGCGTACAACCTGAACTGGAAGACCGGCGAACGGGCCCTAATGATCGTTTCTGTAGGCACTGGCTCCGCCCCTACTACTGGTGCCTATAGCAACATACTGGATACGTTAAAAGAACTCCCTGGCAACCTGATGTATGCCATGCAGGTAGACCAGGATATTAACTGCCGCACCGTGGGTCGCTGCTGTTTTGGTGCTTCTATTGATCGGGAGTTATACGATATGATTCCGATGGATGCAACCGGTAAAGCACTAGGACTAGATAGCGATGCTGGCCGCCACTTTAGCTATGTACGCTACAACGCAGACCTGAGCGAAGCGGGCCTGCAGAAAATTGGTCTGGGCGATATTAACAGTGATGATGTACAGCAAATGGACTCTGTAAAATTCATCCCGCAGTTGCGGAAAGTTGGAAAAACTGTTGGCCAGCAGCAGGTGAAAGTAGCCCAGCATCTAAACCATTTCCTTCAATAATTCTTTATCAATTCTATGATACATACCATTCTTTTTACCGGCCACATGATAGATGCGGCTGATAGAGAAAAACCCCGGTTTCCGGCAGAAAAAGAAACAGCTGCCCGGCAGAAAATAAAAGACATTTTAGTAAAGAAAAAGGAACAGGCAACCAGCCCGCTGCAAGGTATTGCCGGGGCCGCTTGTGGTGGCGATATTTTATTTCATGAGGCCTGTATGGAACTAGACATTCCTTCCATCATTTATTTGGCTTTGCCACCAGCTGAGTTCAAAAAAAACTCTGTGTCATTTGCCGGGAAGAACTGGGATGACCGCTTTGATGCGTTAGTGCAAAAATTGCCTACGCACATTTTATCTGAAGCAGACAAGGCCGACAAAAATATTTGGGAAGCGGCTAACGACGAAATGCTACAGGAAGCCCTAAAAAACGGTGGTACACAAATGACGCTGATGGCTTTATGGAATGGTGAAGGTGGTGATGGCCCCGGCGGCACCCAACACCTGGTACAGGTAGTACGGGAAAACGGAGGCGAGGTAGTAATTATTGATACAAACCAATTGTAAAAAAAACTGGAAAATAATTGCCATGGCAAACGAAACAACAGAAAAAACACAAGGCACCTGCTTTGTGGTAATGGGCTTTGGAAAAAAAACCGATTTTGAATCTGGCCGGGTGCTGGATCTGGATAAATCGTATCGGTACATGATAAAGCCAGCGGTAGAGGCAGCGGGGCTAAAGTGCATACGGGCTGATGAAATTGTACACTCCGGTATGATAGATGTGCCCATGTACGAGCAATTGCTAAACGCCGACGTGGTAGTAGCAGATTTATCCACATCTAACAAAAATGCCTTTTACGAACTGGGTGTACGCCATGCCTTGAAGCCGTACACTACCGTGGTCATTTCAGAAGATGGCATTAAAAGTTTTCCTTTTGATGTAAACCATGTAGCCGTACAAAAGTACCATCACATGGGCGAAGACATTGGCTTTGAAGAAGTATTACGGTTTCGGGAGCAGCTTGGTAATGCCATCAAAACCATTTATGGCAAAAGCCCACGGGATAAGGACAGCCCGGTGTACACCTTTTTAAACAATCTTACCCCACCTGAAATAGCAGCCGCTATACAAGCCCAGGTGCAGGCTTTAAGTTCTGTAGAAACGACCGCTACTAAAGATACAGCTACCCATAGCCTGCTGATGCAAATGATAGATGATGCACAAACAAGAGGCGACTGGATGACTGCGAAAACATTACTAACCCAGGTAAGGCAGATGATGAAGGACGAATCGCTTAAAAACCAGAAAATAGCACAGATAGATGTAGCTAACCCACCGGAAGACAGCTACACCTTACAACGCCTGGCACTGGCTACTTATAAAAGCAAATTTCCATCAGAAAAGGCAGCTTTGGAGGAAGCCCACCAACTGCTGCACCTGCTACAGCCCAGCGCTACCAACGATATGGAAACACTGGGCCTCTGGGGCGCTGTACACAAACGACTCTTCGAACTTTCTGACGATGCAAAACTGCTGGATGAAGCCATCCAGGCATACGAAAAAGGCTTTATGGTAAAAACAGATTATTACAATGGCATCAACTACGCTTACCTGCTGAATGTAAGGGCGGCACAACCAACTGCTCCTCCTGCCGAAGCCATTGCAGACTTTGTAGAAGCAAGCCGCACCCGGCAGGAAGTGCTACAGATTTGTGAACAATGGCTGATTGCTAATCCTATCCCTGATATGGGAAAACTACCGGCAGAGACCATGAAAGCTTATTACAACAACTGGTATTGGGTAAAGGCTACCATGGGTGAAGCCTATATCGGAATGGGTAAAGAAACAGAAGCCCAGCAAACCTTAAATGAAGCTTACGAAAAAGCACCCGCTGGCTGGATGAAAGGTTCTACAGAAGAACAACTAGCTAAGCTAAAACCCCTGCTACAAAGTTCTCCGTTGCGTTATTTGAAAGATTCAGCAACATAAAACCCGGTGTTGTTTTCATCAACCTTATAATACAAAGTGCTGGTTCATATTCCTTCGAACCGGCACTGTTTTCTACCAGCCTTTTACCCTTAAAACCATAGATTAAATGCCTACGTATTCGCCGTACAACTCTTCGCAAAAACTGGAACTCATTAATAAAGCCCGGAATGTGCTGCGGGGCGAACAGATGGATATTGACGACCTGGTGAAACTACGTAGAGAACTAGAATTAAACGACCAGTTTGCTTATGCTACCGAGGTACTGCTACAACAAATAAAGGAGGATGAAGCACAGAAGAAAAATATTTCGGTAAAAGAATATCATGAACTGGCGAAGTGCATTTACAAAGACAGTTCGCTGCCCTCTGCATTTAAGTTTGAAAAAGCCTTGCAACAATTACACGCCCACCTAAACCTGGCCGAAACTACTCGTTGCGAAACGCTGGGATTGGCAGGTGCTATTTACAAACGAAAGTGGCAATACGACCATCAGTTCAAAAACCTAATTCTGTCGCAATGATACTATCGCAAGGGATTTGAACTTTGGCAAAATTGCATAAAGGATTCAGACTTCAATCCTGGTATCAGCGATCAGAATGATGAAGGTTATACGGGCATCAACTTCGCCTATATCTGTGAACTAATGGCCAACGACAAACTGGAGGAATATGGTAAGGTATCCGGTTTTACAGTATCAATGGCTGGCGATCTGGAGGAAGCTACTAAAGCCCGGAAATTTATTATTGCTACCCTGATAAATGATAGTGGTGCTATTGCAGATGCTTACAAATTATTTATCAAGGATAAAAAAAGCCTGACCATAGTTGAGAAAAAAGACAAGGCCTGGGTAATAGCTACGGTAGCCGAAGCTTATTTTGGATTAGGTCAATATGTTCATGCAAAAAAGTTTATCCAGCTATTTATTAGCAGTACTGATACAAAACCCTGGGAGGTTCGGTCATTCAACCAACAGTTACTTTCTATTGCCTACCTACAACTCATTCGCCGCAAGTTGTTTGAAGACGTTGAAGAGAAGCAAAAAGAAGCGTTTGGAGAAAAGGAACACACTTACAATTATCCGAATTTTAAGAAGTTAAAAGAAGATACAGTCTACATTGATAAAGCCGCTATCAACGAATGCCTCAACGAATTCAAAACCGGCCGTACGGATACCGATTATGTAGCCAACTGCAACTACCGGGGACTGAGCAACAGCAAATGGGGAATAGGCTTATCCGGTGGTGGTTTCAGGGCATCGTTGTTTCATATTGGCGTACTGGCGGCCTTGGCAGAAGAAGACAAATTGAAAGATATTGAAGTATTTTCCTGCGTATCGGGTGGTTCTATTATTGGTGCTTATTATTACCTGAAACTGAAGCTGCTGTTGGAAAGTAAAACCGATTGCAGCATAGATAAGCATGACTATATCAACCTGATAAAGGAAATAGAAACCGATTTTCTGGAAGGCGTGCAACAGAACCTACGGATGCGAATATTCAGCAACCTGTTTCTGAATCTGCGAATGGTATTCGACAAAAAATATTCTCGGACACAACGCTTAGGTAGCCTGTACGAAAAATACCTGTTCAGCAAAATAATGGCTGGTCAAAGTGCCCTGCGATACGAACCCAAATACAAGGAATTACTACGGTACAACAAAGGCCAGATTTACATGAGCGACCTGTTCATCAATCCAAAACTGGAACCGGGTGAGCAATTCAACTTTGCTACCGACAACTGGCGGCGCAAAAACAAAGTGCCACAACTGGTGCTGAATGCTACCAGTGTAAATACAGGCCACAACTGGCAGTTCACCGCTTCGTGGATGGGCGAACCAGCAGGCAGTATACAGGCCGATGTAGATGTGAAGCCCCGCCTGCGCCGCATGTACTACGAAGATGCACCGAAGGAATACCAGAAGTTCCGGCTGGGCTATGCTGTAGGTGCCTCGTCCTGCGTACCGGTGATGTTTGAGCCCATGCCCATGTATGATTTGTACCCCGGCATCGATCTTCAATTAATAGATGGTGGCCTGCACGATAACCAGGGCATTAATTCCCTGATTGAAACGGAATGTGCCAACATGATTATCAGCGATGCCAGCGGTCAATTGCCTACCAGTGCGGCTTCTACTAATAGCTTGTTTTCTGTTTTTTACCGGGCCGACAGCATTTTGCAGGAACGCCTTCGGGAACTACAATTTAAAGACATTAAAGAGCGGGAAGCCACTACGCAAATAGCCTCCTTGTTTACGCTTCATCTAAAAAAAGATTTGCAGCAGGAACCTAAAAGCTGGCTCTACTGCACCGACCCGCCCCGGCAACTGTACGATGTGATAACCGACGATAACACTGACCTTACTAAGTATGGCATTTTAAAGACGATGCAAAACCGCCTCTCTGAAATTCGCACCGATCTGGATTCGTTCAACGATACAGAAGCGTATGCCCTGATGTACAGTGGCTGGTGCCAGACCAAGCTACGCTACAACCCTACCTGCAATATGGCTGACTGCTACCCCAGCGAAACCGGCTGGAAATTTTTGAGCATCAAAAACGGGCTAACCGTACCAGCTGAAGCGGCTAAGATTGATCCCGTTTTGTGTGCTGGTAAGTATGTGCCTTTTAAGCTGTGGTATATAAGCAAAACGGTACGGTGGACACTGATTGCACTGGGTGCTGTTATCGGCATATGGTTTATTGGTTATCTTATTGTAAAATGGGATAAAGGAACACTGGCATCTTTCAGCATCACCGCTAAAGGGCTAGCCTGGATAGTAGGTATTTACCTGGTAGGGCTGGTATCTAAAGTGATAGCCAATCTGCTGAATTACAAGTCGTTCATACGAAAGAAATTGATTGAAATTGCAGTTGCTATCTTAGGCTTCATTGTCTGCTGGGTATACGTCACAGTATTGAATCCGCTGTACAACCGCATTGGCCGTTTAGATAAAGAATAGCCCTTTTACTACTGACTAATGTTTTGTTTGTAAAAAATAAAATGCTGCTCTATGGCTGCTTCCAAGAAAAAGAAAACCTGCTTTGTAGTAATGGGGTTCGGCATTAAAACCGATTACCCTACCGGACGCAAACTGGACCTCAATAAATCGTACCGGCTGCTGATAAAGCCAGTGGTGGAAGAAAAAGGATTGACCTGCATACGGGCCGACGAAATACGCCATTCCGGTACCATAGATGTACCCATGTATGAAGAACTATTTAATGCCGATGTGGTCATCGCCGATCTTTCTACCGCCAACCCTAATGCCATTTATGAGTTGGGTGTTCGTCATGCTCTCAAGCCTTTTACTACCATCATTATTTCCGAAGACAAACTGGTTTATCCTTTCGATCTGAATCATATTTCTATTTTGCACTACACTCACCTGGGCGATGCCATTGACTTTGAAGAAGTAGAACGTTTTCGTGGAGTACTAAGCGCCGAATTAGAGGCTGTATTGGATAATCAAAAGCCAGATAGCCCAGTGTACACCTTCCTTAAGTTGATGCCGCCTTCGCTGGAAAAACAAATTAAAGAAGCAGTTCAGCAAATACAGCCTACGGTAAAAGTAAAAAAGCCTAAAAGTGGTAAAGCCCTTTCAATTGTAATTGAAGAAGGAGAAGCGGCACTGGCAGCCAGTGATTTTATAAAGGCTAAAACGCTTTTTACCACCGCTCTTGAAATAGGAAAAGATGAAAAAGAACCTGCCGTAAGTCCCAACGATCCGTACCTGATACGGTCGCTGGCCCTGGATACTTCTAAAATAGAAAAGCCTAGTAAAATAGCAGCACTTAGAGAAGGCCTGAAGCTGCTGGAACAATTGGATTTAAAACATACTAATGACCCGGAAACAGTATCTATGGCCGGTTCTATGGAAAAGAAATTGTACGAAGAAGGCGAAAATGAAGACCACCTGAGCAGTGCCATTTTATATTTTCAGCGAGGCTATTACTTACTCAATAATCGGTACAACGGCATTAACCTGGCTTATACGCTTAATTGCCGGGCCGCCTCTTCGCTTTGCAAAACAAAAGAAGAGCAGATAGCCGATATGGTGTACGCAAAATACACCAGGGAACGGGTGCTGTACCTGTGCAATAAAGACTGGAAAGAACTAACAGCACGGGAAAAGCCAGAAAAGGAAATGATAACCAACCCGGTAGAGCTGGAAAAGCAAAAAGCTTATAACACAGATCAAAAATTTTGGATATTAATTAATAAGGCTGAAGCCTCTTATGGGTTGGGCGATTTTAAGACCTACCAATCAGCCCGCAAACAAGCAGAAGCAACGCCCCATGCCGCCTGGATGATGGAAGTATTTGATGAGCAAATTGAACGTCTGCGAAAGCTATTAAAGAAGAAAGGTGGCCTGCTCAATCCGAAATGGGCAGAGCCCAAATGAAAGGAATAATCAAACTAATTATTGGTATAAATCTTTGCACACAAATCAGGAGGAAAGAATTTGTTTCTTCTTGCAAATAATTTTTTGAAGTTCTCACAATGTTTTACAATAAGCTTCGTTCTATAGCAACGATCTGGCCGATCAATTCCACTTATCACACTAATACCACGGAAAAACAAGCAATAACATTTGCTTATTTTTCATAATTTCCTAAATTTGCATCTTAATCCAAAAATTAAATGAAAAACAAGTTCATTGCAGCAGCTATTCTGCTGTCAGGCTTCGCTACGAAGTCAAACGCCCAATCAACGGCTTATGCTAGTACCACTGCTGTACTGGTAACTCCTATTTCGATTACAAAAACAACCGACCTGCACTTTGGTACTGTTGCAGCCAGTGCTACTCCGGGAACAGTAGTGATTGACTATGCTGATGGCCGCACTACAACTGGTGGTGTTACGTTGCCAGCAGGTAGTACCACGCAAAAAACAGCTGTGTTTACGGTAGCGGGTGAAGGGTCTAGCAGCTTTTCTATTTCTATTCCTACAGCGCCTATTACGCTTACAGGTTCTGTTGCAGGAACGCTGACAGTGGACAACTTTATTTGTGATGGTGGTGCATCTACTACCCTTACAAACGGAGCCAAAACACTGAAAGTAAAAGCTACTCTTAATGTACCAGCCAATGCTGTAGCAGGTGTTTACACTAATGCCCTGGCCAACAGCAGTGCTCTATTTGTGACGGTTAATTACAACTAAAAAATTATTGCCGGTTGAGTGCTGTTGTGCAACTGCACTCAACCGGTTAATAACAAAAGTCAATCCTGTAACACTCTGAAATGACCGGATATTTCCTTTCATCAACCTTTCTCAACCGGACTTTTCTTTACAGCTTCTTTCTGTTACTTTTTGTGTCTGCAGGTGCAAATGCACAGGGTGGGTTATTGCTATTTCCAAAGCGAATTGTATTTGAAGGCGCTCAAAAATCGCAGACACTCAACCTGGCCAACAGCGGGAAGGATACAGTACGCTATATCATTTCTGTAATGCAGATAAGAATGAAGAAAGATGGTGCTTTTGAAACCATTAGTCAGCCGGATTCTGGGCAGCGCTTTGCCGATAAATTTTTTCGCTTTTTTCCCCGCAGTGTAGTGCTGGCGCCTAACGAAGCTCAGTCAGTTAAGATTCAATTAATAAACACTGCCGAAATGGAACCCGGCGAGTACCGTTCGCATATTTATTTTCGAGCAGAGCAGGATAAAAAACCTTTAGGTGAAGAGAAGCAGGACAAATCCGCTTCCGCAATATCCGTAGATCTGGTAGCTGTTTATGGCATTAGTATTCCGCTTATTATTAGAGTAGGAACGCCTTCTCTAAATATGCAATTAACCGGACCCTCTTTAGAATGGAAGAACGATACATTGCCTTCTTTAAAAGTCACCTTTAACCGTAGCGGAAATGTATCGTCGTTTGGTGATGTGGCGGTTGACTATGTTTCGCAGATGGGCCAGATTATTCCGGTAGGTGTTATAAAAGGAGTAGCCGTTTATACCCCTAACGCAGAAAGGCGATTAAGCCTGCAGTTAGAAAATAAAAAAGGCATCAACTACCACCAAGGAAAACTTAGGATAACCTACACAACGCAGGCTGATGCCAAAGCAGTAAAAATGGCGGAAACAGAACTGGTGCTTAAGTAAAAGCGTACCTGCTTTAGCCAGCTAGAGGTGTCTACATTAGAATTACGCTAAAGGCAATCATTTCTATGCCTTTTAGAAATTCTATTGGGTTAAGAAAAGTTTTACGTACTGCAACCGCTGATTTCTATGAAAAACAAATCCCAATCCGCCCTATCATCCATAGGTACTTTTATTCGTGTATCCTGGCGCTTGCCTGTTATCTTATTTTTTTCATTATTAGCGGTTGGTACTAACACAGGTTTTGCCCAAATTACCCTCCTTAATGAGAGTTTTGGAACTGGAACTACTTTCCCTACCGGATGGACTGCCTCCACCACCGACTGGACAAATAATACGGCTAATAATTCTAATAGTTATACAGGTGCTTCAGGAGGATCTAATGCATTTTATGGCCCTAATGGTATACTGCCCGTTACATTCACTTATAACAACAATCTGTCAACTGTTGGCTATACAAATATATCTGTACTATGGGGAGCCAGGTATGTTACCGCATCTACATACACTATTAATATTACTTTAGGCTGGAGCACCAATGGACTCACCTGGAATAATGTCACTTTCACCAATGTGTCTGCCATACCATCTACCAATACTACGTGGAGTTTGGTAAATGGTGGAACACGAATAGCCTTACCAGCAGGTGCTGCAGGCGCTTCTAATTTACAGATACGTTTCACCGCAACAGCTTCTTCACTAAGTGCTAACTCTTCCAATACAATTTATCGGCTTGATGATGTAACCATAGCGGGTTGCCCTACTTCGGTTGGTACTATTTCCTATGGTGGTACTCCTTTTTGTACCTCTCTAACTACACCGCAGGCGGTTACCCCTTCCAGTGTTCCTGGCGGAACCTATTCTTCTACAACTGGTCTTTCCATTAATGCTACTACCGGCGCCATTACGCCCAGTACCAGCATACCTGGCACTTATACAGTAACGTATGCCATTCCCGGCTGCTCGGCCAGTACTACCACTTCTGTAACAATAACGGCTGCACCATCAGCAACTATTTCCTACAGCGGTACCCCATTTTGTAAATCTGTAGCTACTGCCCAACCAGTAACAATTACTGGTTCAAGTGGTGGAACTTATTCTTCTACCGCAGGACTTACGATTAATTCCAGCACAGGGGCTATTACGCCCAGTACCAGTACGGCAGGAGCATATATTGTCACCTATACCGTACCGGCATCAGGTGGTTGTGCTGTTTTTACAACAACTACTTCTGTAACCATTACCGCATTGCCTTCTGCCACTATTTCTTACGGTAGCACACCCTATTGCACCTCTTTAACCACAGATCAGGCAGTTACCCGTACAGGTACAGCCGGAGGAACCTATTCTTCAACTGCTGGGTTGAGTATTAATGCAAGTACCGGCGCCATTAACCCCAGCACCAGTACGGCAGGTACTTATACTGTTACGTATACTATAGCTGCCGCTGGCGGATGTTCGGCAGTAACGGCAACTGCATCTGTAACAATAACAGCTGCGCCATCCGCAACTATATCTTATAGCGGTTCGCCATTTTGCTCATCTGTAGCTACTGCACAGGCGGTAACCAGAACCGGAACAATTGGTGGTACTTATTCTTCCACTACCGGCTTAACTATTAATACAAGTACTGGCGATATAACACCAAGCACCAGTACCGCTGGTACGTACACGGTCACTTATACCATAGCTGCTACAGGGGGTTGTTCGGCAGTAACGGCTACTACAAGTGTAACGATCACTACAGCGCCTGCTGCTACGATCTCTTACAGTGGTACACCTTTCTGTAATTCGGTAAGTACAGCTCAGGCAGTTACCAGAACCGGAACTAGCGGTGGTATTTATTCATCCACTACTGGTCTGTCAATCAATGCTACAACTGGCGATATAACGCCCAATACCAGTACTGCCGGAACTTACACGGTTACTTATACTATTGCTGCGGCTGGTGGTTGTGTAGCAGTAACAGCCACAACGAGTGTAACGATCACTACGGCACCTTCAGCTACCATCTCTTACAGTGGTACGCCTTTCTGTAAATCTCTGGCAACAGCACAAGCGGCAACACTTACTGGCACAAGTGGCGGCACCTATTTATCTACTACCGGTTTAACCATAAATGCAAGCACGGGAGAAATTACTCCAAGTACCAGCACAGCCGGAACCTATACCATTACTTACACGATTGCAGCAGCTAGCGGTTGTGTTGCTTTCTCAACCACTACTTCTGTAACGATCACCACGGCACCTGCTGCAACTATTACCTACAGCGGTACACCTTTCTGTAATTCTTTGGCCACAGCCCAAGCGGTAACGCTAAGTGGAATCAGCGGAGGCACTTATTCATCTACCACGGGCCTAACCATCAATGCAAGTACCGGAGCTATCACCCCAAGTACCAGCACGGCGGGAACCTATACTGTTACGTACATGGTGGCGGCATCAGGTGGATGTGCAGCTTTTATCACCACAACGTCGGTTACTATCACAACTGCTCCGTCGGCCACAATATCATATAGCGGTTCTCCTTTTTGTAAATCGGTAAGCACTGCTCAGGCGGTAACGCAGACAGGTACTAGCGGAGGCGTGTATTCCTCAACCGCCGGGCTAACTATTAATTCCAGCACCGGGGCCATTACACCAAATACCAGTACAGCAGGAACTTATACCGTTACGTACACAATAGCTGCGGCTAGTGGTTGCGCTGCTTTTGCCACTACTGCTTCTGTAACGATAACTACCGCACCATCGGCAACCATTGCTTATGCCGGTAGCCCCTATTGCTCAAATAGTGGAACAGCAACTGTAACGCTAAATGGCACAAGTGGCGGCACCTATTCTTCTACCACAGGATTAATAATCAATACGACAACAGGCGATGTAATGCTCAGCAGTAGCACCGCTGGCACTTACACAGTTACTTATACCATAGCAGCATCTGGCGGTTGTGCTGTTTTTACTACCACTGCTTCTATAACTATTAATACCACCCCTGCTGCCACTATCTCCTATGCAGGAACACCTTATTGTACTTCTGTAGCTACGGCTCAACCAGTGACCAGAACCGGTACAAGTGGCGGTATGTATTATTCAACCACCGGTTTATCTATCAATGCTACCACTGGCGATATAACGCCAAATACCAGCACAGCTGGCAATTACACTGCTACCTATACCGTAGCAGCATCCGGCGGATGTGCCACTTTCTCAACTACAACATCAGTAACCATTACCACAGCCCCATCTGCAACTATATCTTACAGCGGTTCGCCATTTTGCTCATCAGTGGCTACTGCACAGGCAGTTACTCGTACGGGTACCGCTGGTGGAACCTACACTTCAACCACAGGGTTAAGCATTAACGCAAGTACCGGAGCCATTACCCCAAGCACTAGTACTGCTGGTACCTATACGGTTACGTACACCATAGCGGCTTCGGGTGGATGTGCGGCGGTAAGTACTACTACTTCCGTAACTATTACTACTGCACCTTCCGCAACTATTTCGTATGTAGGTACCCCTTTTTGTAAATCGGTAGCTACTGCACAGGCAGTTACCAGAACTGGTACCAGCGGTGGTACGTATTCATCTACTACTGGTTTATCTATTAATCCAAGTACAGGAGATGTAACACCAAGTACCAGTACTGCTGGTACCTACACAGTGACTTATACCATAGCAGCAGCAGGCGGATGTTCGGCTGTAACCGCTACAACAAGTATAACGATCACTACTGCCCCTTCGGCAACTATTGCTTATGCCGGTAGCCCGTATTGTTCTAACAGCGGAACGGCAACCCTAACGTTAACCGGCACCAGTGGCGGTACGTATTCTTCCACCACAGGCCTAATAATTAATGCAACGACCGGTGATATAACATCTGGCAGCAGTACTGCTGGTACCTACACCGTTACCTATACAATAGCCGCTGCGGGTGGATGTGCAACCTTCATAACTACTGCTTCCGTAACTATTACCGCAGCCCCATCGGCTACTATTTCGTATGCAGGTACCCCTTTTTGTAAATCAGTAAGTACTGCTCAGCCGGTAATACTTAGCGGAACGAGCGGTGGTACCTACTCCTCTACAACCGGACTAATCATTAACGCAAGTACAGGATCGATTACACCCAGTACAAGTACCGCAGGAACTTATACCGTTACTTATACTATTGCTGCGGCAGGAGGTTGTTCGGCAGTGAGTACTACCACTTCGGTGACAATAACCACTGCCCCATCGGCTACTATTTCTTACAGCGGTACGCCTTTTTGTAAATCTTTAGCAACTGCACAAGCAGTAACGCTAGGTGGTACCAGCGGTGGCACTTATTCTTCCACCGCCGGATTAACAATCAATGCCAGTACGGGCGGTATAACGCCAAGCAGTAGTACGGCTGGTACTTATACAGTTACATACACGGTGGCGGCATCTGGCGGATGTGCAACTTTTACCACTACTACTTCTGTTACCATAACGGCTGCACCATCCGCTACTATTGCTTATGCCGGTAGCCCGTATTGCTCAGATGGCAGTACGGCAACTGTAACCCAAACCGGAACTAGCGGTGGCACGTATACATCATCAGCCGGGTTATCGCTTAATGCCACTATGGGTTCCGTAAATATTGCGGCCAGTACAGCGGGTACTTACACCGTTACTTACACGGCAGCGGCGGCAGGGGGTTGTAGCCAGTTTCAAACCAGTGCTTCTATAACTATCCTTACCGCAGGTGTGTGGACTGGTGCTGTAAGCACTGATTACAGCAATGCCCAAAACTGGTTATGTGGCACCCTTCCATCAACCACTACCAATATTGTTATCCCTACCGGGTTAACCAATTATCCCATAATATCAGGTACTAGTGCGGCTACTACCATTTCCATTGCCAACGGCGCTTCTTTAAAAGTTACCGGCACATTGCAACTGGCTGGTACTATCACTAACAGCGGTAAATTTTCGGCTACTACCGGTACCGTAGAATTGAATGGCAGTACAGCTCAGCAAATTGCTGCTGGGTTGTTCGATAGTTCTTTGGTAAAAAACCTGACCATTAATAATGCCGCCGGGGTAACGCTTGCCACACCGCTTAGCCTTACCGGCATTTTACAAATAAGTAACGGGCAATTTAATACCGGTGACCAGCTTACGCTGAAATCATCTGCTACTACAACCGCTATGGTTAGCACCATTACTTCTGCTGCAGCAACGCCTATAAATGGGAAAGTAACTGTTGAACGCTATGTGCCTGGCCGTCGTAAGTATAGGCTAATGACTTCTCCCGTTACTACCAGCGCTGCTGCCACTTTAACTACCGGGCAGGAAAGCCTTTCAATATGGGGTGCCTGGCAAAATAGCGGCATAAACAGTCCTGCTAACGTGGGAACTTTCATTACGGGTGGCGCTGCTGCCGATGGTTTCGATATACAAACCAGCAATGCTTCTCTATTTACCTACGACGATGTAAACCGCAGATTTGTGGGCTTTACAACGGCCAATGGAAAAAATACAAAAATCACCCCGCTGAAAGCAGGCATCGCTTACTACATGTTTGTATATGGCGACCGCACCAATACCGTTACTACCTCATCGCCCAACCCTACAGTGCTTAGTTCTAAAGGAACATTGCTAACCGGAAATCAGGCATATACTACCAGTTCAGCTATTCCGCTATCTTCTATTATTGGCCGATATACATTGCTGGGCAATCCTTTTGCCAGTGCTATTAACTGGGCTACCATTCCTAAAACTAATCTGGCTGATAGCTACTGGGGTTGGGACCCGAACCTGAACAGCACAGGTGGTTACATAACGGTGCTTTCGTCGGGTACGGTTACGCTGCAGGCACCTTATTCAGGCACTACTGGTCTCAACCAATACATACAGCCGGGCCAGGGATTTTTTGTAAAAACATCGGGGGCTGCTCCTACCCTTACCATCCGGGAGCAGGACAAGGTAACTACGCTTAATAACAATACTTTCCGTACCGATTCAGCCAACGGTCTACCGCAACTGCTGGCTATCAACCTGTTTTACCCAAATGGTAGCAACAAAGTGCTGGCTGATGGCGTGCTGGCAGCGTTTGACCCTGCTTTTTCAAATAGAGCTGGTACTGAGGATGGTTTCAAACTGGTAAATAGTGCTGAGAACATTGCCATACTGAATGATACAAACTGGCTGAGTATTGATGCCCGGCAAATGCCACTAAGTGGAGACACTTTATTGCTAAATGTAGCCAGGCTAACCAAACCACAATACACCTTGCAGATTTTTGCACAAGGCATGGAAAGCTCCGGTTTGGAGGCTTACCTGCAAGATCGATACCTCAATCAGTTGCAGCCACTGTCTTTTACCGATACCAATAACATTGTCATCAACATCGTTCCCGGTGTGGCTGCCTCAGCTGATACCAACCGGTTCCGCATTGTGTTCCGGTCGGCCAATACGCCGCTGCCGGTATTGTTTACCAATATTGTAGCAACCGGTATAGGCAAGCAAGTACAGGTTGATTGGCAGGTGGCTTCAGAAACAGGTATCCGGGTTTACCAAATA